>CABQLK010000084.1 GCA_902465015.1 uncultured Collinsella sp. | reverse complement strand
TTCATTATAGGCGCTTGAGAAATACTTTCGACACTGATTGCGCTTTACCACACAAAAGTATTTTCTGCATTGCAAGGGTTTTTGCCCTAAATGGTCGTATTTCTCGGTGGGCGGCATACGTAAACGGGGGCATTCCGCATAAATGCGAAACACCCCCGTAACAATCGCTCACCGCGCGCGGGACATGTTAGCGGGTCCGCAGCTCAAAAAGATGCGCTACAGGCGCTCGCGAACCGCCTCGACGACGTTGGCCAGATCGGCAAGAACCTCTTCGTGGCTCTCCATGTCGCGCACCTTGACCTTGCCGGCGGCAAGCTCGTCGCCGCCCAGGACCAGGATGAGCTTGGCGCCTACCTTATCGGCCTGTTTAAACTGGGCCTTGAGCGAACGGCCCTGATAGTCGGCCTCGGTCACGATGCCTGCGGCGCGAAGCTCCTGCGTAATGGCAAAGACGTTCTGGCGCAGTTCCTTGCCGGCGTTGGCGACATAGACGCACGGGGCCTCATCGGCACCCAGATCGCTGCCAAAAGCCTGCAGGGCCAGCAGGGCGCGCTCAAAACCGACGGCAAAGCCGACGCCCGCCGTGGGCTTACCACCCTCGAGCTCGACCAGGCCGTCGTAGCGGCCACCGCCGCCGATGGAGCCGACGCCGGCGCCAGGAGCCTCGACCTCAAAGACGGTGCGGGTGTAGTAGTCCAGGCCGCGCACCAGGGTGGGATCCTCGACATACTCGATACCGGCGGCATCCAGATAGCGCTTGACCTGCTCGTAGTGCTCGCGGCACTCGTCGCACAGGTTGTCGCCCATCAGCGGGGCGTCGGCCATGATCTCGCGGCAGTGGTCGTTCTTGCAGTCGAAGGCGCGCAGCGGGTTGAGCTCGGCGCGCTCGCGGCACTCATCGCACATCTCGTCTGCGTGATCGAGGATGAACTGCTTAACCTGCTCGCGGTAAGCCGGACGGCACTGGGCGTCACCCATCGAGTTGATGAGCAGACGAAGCTTGGAAAGGTCGAAGCCCAGGCGCTTGTAGAACTCCATGAGCATGATGATGCACTCGGCGTCTGCCGCCGGATCGGGAGCGCCGAGCCACTCGATGCCCACCTGGTGGAACTGGCGCAGGCGGCCCTTCTGGGGACGCTCGCCGCGGAACATGGCCTCGGCGTAGTACGCCTTAAACGGCGTGGAGCCCTGGGGCACCAGGTTGTTCTCGACGACGGCGCGCACCACGCCGGCCGTGCCCTCGGGGCGAAGTGCCAGGCGTTGCTTGGGCTTGAGTTTGGTGTCGGTGCCCTCGGTAAAGACGCGCTCTAGGTTGGCACCACTGAACACGCGGAACATTTCCTTGCGCACGACGTCGGTCGACTGGCCGATGCCGTGGACAAACACATCTACCTGCTCGATCGCGGGCGTCTCGATGGGTTTAAAACCAAACGGCTCGAACACGCCGGCCGCAATCTGCTGCATCTTTTGCCAGGCGCGCATCTCGGCGCCGATAAGGTCGCGGGTTCCCTCCGCCTTCTGTGCCTGCATGGGCAAACACCTTTCTTTTGTATCGCGTCATAGGTAATGGTCATTATACGGCACAAACGCAAACAGCGGCGGCGCGTCTGACCGAACGAGGGTATGGGGGCTCGTTC
>CABQLK010000083.1 GCA_902465015.1 uncultured Collinsella sp. | reverse complement strand
CCAGGCGGCCGAGCATGGCGAAGCCCATGGCCGGCAGGATGTTGGCGGCAACGCCAAAGCCAGCAAGGACAAAGGGCGGGATGAAGTCGAGCATGCCCTGGATGGCGTCAGCACCCAGATAGAACGACAGCGAGCACAGCAGGAACGCCATGATGATACCGGTCAAACCGATCAGGAAGTGCATCGCATAGACACCCTTAAGGTTGCCCTGGCCGGAGAAGACATCAGCGCGGTCAACCAGAATCGGCAGGGCGGCGTTGAGGATGTTCTTGATGGCAAGGCACAGCGTGGCGATGGGCATAGCGAGCGCGATGGCTGCCTCGGTGCTCTGGCCCAACTGGATAGCGAAGGCGCAGGCGAGCACGCCGCCGATCGTCTCATCAGGCGGCACGTAGGCGCCGATGGAGATCGAGCCCATGAACAGAAGCTCCAGGCTGGCGCCGATCGCGAGGCCGGACTGCAGGTCCCCCAGCACCAGGCCCACGAGCGGGCACAGGACGATGGGGCGGAACGCATAGAGCGTACCGAGCTGGAAGTCGAACTTACCAAATGCGGCGATAAGTCCGATGAGGATTGCTTGGGTAAGCATATATCCCCCTTTCCTAATAGGACACTACGAAGAGCTCAGACTCTTCGAAATTGAACGCCTAGAGCACGCTTGCGCAGTCAACCTTGGGGTCATCGGCCAGAGGACGGATCTCGACCTCGACGCCGTTGTTCAGCATCTCGCGCACATCGGCCTCCTCGGCTGCAGTCAGGAAGATCTGACGAGAGACCTGACGAGCATCGGGGCGCTTCTCGTCCTTGGGCTTGGTGTTGCCCAGGTTGACCGACTTGATCTGCGGGCAGCCTTCAACAAGCTGCTTTGCCTCAGCGATGGTGGCGACACAGATAATCATCTTGTATTTGTCGGTCACACCCGAGTTAATGGCCTCGATGGCATTCGCCATATCCTTGATGACGAGCTTGCAGCCGGCAGGCTTGCCCATCTTGAGCGTCGTCTTCCACACCGGGTCGTTGGCGACCTTATCGCCCACGCAGAAAATGCAGTTGGAGCCAAGGCCCTGGACCCAAGAGACCGCGACCTGGCCATGAAGCAGGCGATGGTCGACGCGAAGTAGCTGAATCATAATGTGACCCCCCAAAGGTCTTGTGCCGTCTTACGGCGTGTCAGTAGGTGCTGCGGATTAGAACTCTTCTTCCTCGTCGTCATCGACCAACAGGTCGTTGACAAACTTCACGCGCGTATCGTCCGCAGCGACGATGGCGCGAATCGTCTCCTCAACCGGCGCCGACTCGTCAGAGAACAGCAGCTGGATGAGCAGAGGAAGGTTCATGTTGGTAACGAGGTACGTGCGGGGACGCGTCTGGACGATCTTGGTGAACTCGTTGTTGACGCTGCCGCCAAAGAGGTCGGTGCAGACAACGACATCATCGTCGGCAGACATGCCTGCCAGCAGTTTTTGGGCCTCCTCGGCCACGTCCATGCGGCCATCGACGAACATCGAAAGATCGTGGACGTTGTCGCGAGCGCCCGAGAGCAGCTCGACGCTCTCCTTGATACCGGTAGCGAAGTGCGCATGGCTGGCGATGATGTACTGTCTCATTCTGTGTTCCTCTCAATAGCCCGGCACGTTCCCGCACCCGTCTTCTTTAGTAGTCGAACTGGTGATAGTAGCGACGATACTTGAGGTTGTGCTTGGTGACCGTCTCGTAGTAGCGAGCCAGGCGGTCGGTCACGAGCACCGTCAGAATCCACGGGGAGACGATGACGCGGAACTCGTCGTCAAGGCCGGGGATCGCGAACTCGGCGGTGTCGA
>CABQLK010000082.1 GCA_902465015.1 uncultured Collinsella sp. | reverse complement strand
TGCTGCACGGCAAGCTCTCCGTCGCCGTGCTCGACGCCACCGCCGTCACCGTGTCAATGGTGCGCGGCGACTTCCCGACAGCGGGCTCCGTGATGTTCATGCTCCGCCTCGGCGAAATTCTCGAGGACTGGACGCACAAAAAGTCCGTCGCGGATCTCGCCGGCGCGATGTCGCTCAACGTCGATCACGTCTGGCTCAAGACGGGCGAAACGGAAACGCTTGTGCCCATCGGCGATATTCAGGCAGGCGACTGCGTCGTCGTGCGCACCGGCAGCCTCATTCCGCTCGACGGCAAAATCGTCTCCGGCGAGGCGATGGTCAATCAGGCATCCATGACGGGCGAATCCATGCCCGTGCCCAAGCGCGAGGGCAGCTATGTCTACGCAGGCACCGTTGCCGAAGAGGGTGAGTGCGTCGTGCGCGTAGAAAAGGCTCTCGGCGGCGGTCGGTACGACCGCATCGTGCACATGATCGAAGAGTCGGAAAAGCTCAAATCCACGGCCGAGGACAAGGCCTCGCGCCTTGCCGATAAACTTGTGCCTTACACGCTCGGCGGCACGATCTTGACCTATCTCATTACGCGCAATATCACAAAGATGCTGGCTGTGCTGATGGTCGACTTCTCCTGCGCGCTCAAACTCTCCATGCCCATCGCGGTGCTCTCTGCCATGCGCGAGAGCAGCAGCTATCACATCTCCGTCAAGGGTGGACGCTTCCTCGAAGCCGTTGCCCAGGCGAACACCATCGTCTTCGACAAAACCGGCACGCTCACCTACGCCACGCCCAAGGTCGCGCAAATCGTCACCTTCGGCGGCAACGAGGAGAGTGAAACGCTCCGCCTTGCCGCGTGCCTTGAAGAGCACTATCCCCACTCCATCGCCAACGCCGTCGTGGCCGAGGCCAAGAACCGCGGTCTGACGCACGAGGAGTATCACTCTCAGGTGCAGTACGTCGTGGCGCATGGCATTTCGAGCATTGTGGACGACAAGAAGGTTCTCATCGGCAGCGCGCACTTCGTCTTTGAGGACGAGGGCTGCCGCGTGCCGGAGGGCGAAGAGGATAAGTTTGAATCGCTCCCGCCCGAGTTTTCGCACCTGTACCTCTGCATCGCGGGTGAGCTCGCCGCGGTCATCTGCATCCATGACCCGCTGCGCAAAGAAGCAAATGCCGCCGTGCGTGCGCTGCATGCGCTTGGCATTGATAAGGTCGTGATGATGACCGGCGACAGCCGCAAGACCGCCGAGGCCGTCGCCGCCGAGGTCGGCGTCGACGCCGTCTACGCCGAAGTGCTCCCCGAGGATAAGGCCGCATTCGTCCGCAGTGAAAAGGCCGCAGGCCGCAAGGTCATCATGATCGGTGACGGCGTGAACGATTCCCCCGCTCTGTCCGAAGCCGACGCGGGCATCGCCATTTCGAGCGGCGCCGCCATCGCGCGCGAGATCGCGGATATCACGATCTCGTCCAAGGATCTGTTCGCGCTCGTCACGCTGCGCTCCCTCAGTCAGCAGCTCATGGCGCGCATCCACCGCAACTACCGCTTCATCGTGAGCTTCAATTTTTCGCTCATCGTGCTCGGCGTGCTCGGCATTCTGCCGCCGACGACCTCGGCGCTGCTGCACAACATGTCCACGCTCGCCATCAGCCTCAAGAGCATGACGAATCTACTGCCCGAGGGCGAACAGAACAGCATCCACTGATTTTTCTCAATAAGCAAGGCCCTATGTTTCTCGCGCACGCGTCAAATGCGTATGTGGCCCCTCCCACCAGAAGCCGGAGATGTCTTCCAACGTCTGGTCAAGCGCCTGTCTAAAGCGGAAGAAGCTGTGCGTCTCCGCCAGCGCTCCCAGCTTGACCATGGCGTTGGTCACACGTTCACGGTCAAGGCTTTCTGTTACATAGGTAAAACTGAATAAGCATAAGCGAAAGGCAACGACCTACTTTGTTAAAAGTGGTTGTTGCCTTTTGCATTGCCTCCTGATCGCGAACGGCGCGGACGTGGCCACGGTGGCGGGCATCCTCGGCCACAGCCAGCCCTCCACCACGCTGGACA
>CABQLK010000081.1 GCA_902465015.1 uncultured Collinsella sp. | reverse complement strand
TGCGGGAACGGCCTATCCGCTCAAAGTGTTCGGCTGAGATCGGAAATCAACCCGACGCTCTCGCGAGGGCATCAGTCGTCACGAAAGGCGTGGACAAACGCAGGCTCGCAGCGAGATGCCCCTACATCTCACCGAGCATGATCCAGGCAGAGCTGTCCCGTGCGAGCCTGCCGTCTGCAAGCGGTGATGAGGTGAGCAGGACCCTGCCCGCCGGCAGCTCCACGGGTGCTGCACCGAAGTTCGT
Source organism: uncultured Collinsella sp. (assembly GCA_902465015.1). Classification (GTDB taxonomy): domain Bacteria; phylum Actinomycetota; class Coriobacteriia; order Coriobacteriales; family Coriobacteriaceae; genus Collinsella. The sequence goes on along the minus strand of CABQLK010000081.1, from coordinate 1,865 downwards.
CACACACGCCCAGCCGTTATCGCGGCGATAGGCGATGACGCCGCCCTCAGCGCCCTCGGCACCATCCGCAAGACCGGTGCGCCCGTCAAGATCGAGCCACGCAAGATCGTTGGAGCACCCGCGCAGCTTGCGCCGCAGCCAGAGGGCGTCACGATAGAGCGCAAGCATCGATGTCGGGTCCACTTCTTCCCTATCGGCAGCATAATCGGAAAACCATGCAGGCTGCGGCAGATGGGGCGCCGCATCGGCGTCTGCCGGCGAAAACCCAAACGATCCGCCATGCGCGGGATCGTCCGCCGCCGCCCACGGCAGGGGCACACGACAGCCGTCGCGCCCCTTCTCACGCTTCGGTCCGTGCGTATTGGTCGCAGTAGGGTCTTCGAGTGCAGCCCACGGGATATCAGCCACCTCAAAAAGGCCGAGCTCCTCACCCTGATACACGTATGCCGAGCCCGGAAGCGACAGTTCAAGCAAAAGGGCCGCCCGCGCGCGGCGCTCGCCGAGTTCACGGTCCTCGTCATAAGACGACCCGTCGCGTAAGAGCCAGTCGAGCGCAATCTGGTGGTAGCGCGTCGCCTTGATTTGCGGCAGGGCATAGCGTGTCGCCACGCGCGGCACGTCGTGGTTGGAGAGTACCCAGGTCGAGGCGGAATCGGATTCGACGGCTGCCTTCAAGCCCTTCTCGATTGCAGTGTGCATGTCATCATAGGTCCAAGTGGCCTTAGCAAACTCAAAGTTGAATGTCTGGCCAAGCTCGCTGGGACGCGCGTAGAGATACTGGCGCTCGGGCAGCACCCATGCCTCGGCAACGGCACTGCGCGGCGGATTATAGCGGTCGAACACGCGGCGCCACTCGCGATAGATCTCGTGGACCTCATTGCGGTCCCACAGCGGGTGGGTGCCGTCGTCAACCATGTCATCGCCCTCGGCGAGATGCCACCGGTCGAGGTCATCGCGGTCGAGATCCTTGGCGAGACCCTGCGCCACATCAATGCGAAAGCCGTCGACGCCTCGATCGCTCCAAAACGCCAGGACGTCGCAAAAGAGCGCGTGAACCTCAGGGCATGACCAGTCAAAGTCCGGCTGCTCGGGCGTAAACATGTGCAGATACCACTGACCATCCGCAACACGCGTCCATGCGGGGCCGCCAAAGTTGGCATTCCAATTGGTGGGAGGCAGCTCGCCATGCTCGCCGCGACCATCGCGGAAGATATAACGGGCGCGCTCGGGCGATCCGGGGCCGGCGGCAAGAGCGGCTTTGAACCAGGGGTGCTGGCTGGATGAATGGTTGGGCACGATGTCGACGATGACCTTGATGCCGCGCGCGTGAGCCGCAGCGATCATGTCATCGAAGTCGTCAAGCGAGCCGAGACGTGGATCGACATCGCAGTAGTCCGCCACATCATAGCCGCCATCGACAAGAGGCGATGGGTAAAACGGGCTCAGCCAGATGGCCTCGATACCCAGCCGCTCAAGATAGTCCATCTGCTGGGTAATGCCCGCGATATCGCCCAGACCCGAACCAGTCGAATCCTTAAACGAGCGCGGGTAGATCTGATAGATCGCGGCATCGGACATCCATGAGCGCGAAGAAGACTTTTCTGTAGCCATGGGGCGTATCTCCCTTGCAACGAGGTTATGCGAGATGCCCACGATGATACGCCCAAAGCGCACATTCGCAGCAAACAACGCCACAGCCACGCCCCAAAACGCTCGCTCCCTCTCGGGTTCGAGCCCATGCGATGGATACAAAAAAGCCCGGCTACCGTGGTAGCCGGGCTGTTGCGTTTGGAGCGGACAACGGGGCTCGAACCCGCGACCCCAACCTTGGCAAGGTTGTGCTCTACCAACTGAGCCATGTCCGC
>CABQLK010000080.1 GCA_902465015.1 uncultured Collinsella sp. | reverse complement strand
GGACGCCGCCCTCTCAAGGCGGAGATCACCAGTTCGAATCTGGTACGGGCTACCACGCATCTGATACCCGGACTTCCCATGGAAGTCCGGGTTTTTTGTTATCAAACAACCGTCTGCAATTCCCGTTTGAACCAGAGCTTTGCGTTCTGCCTATGGCCCTTACGGGTACAATATCCAAGATATTTTGACTGTTAGAAGGAGTCTCATGACGGAGTCCTCTCAGCATACGTCTAAGCCCCAGGTCGAGGTTGAGGCCTCGGGCGGAGATGACAATAAGAGTGCACGCCGCGGCGCCATCTTTATCGGCGTCGTGCTGGTGGGTTATATCGTCTATCTGGTGGTAACCGGGCAGATGGGGCAGTTCTGGGCCGCTATGTCGAGCGTCCAGGCGCCATGGCTCGTTGTCGCGTGTCTCTGCATGTTCATGTATCTGTTCTTTGGCATTGTGGCCTATGCGATCGCCGTCTGGCTCGACCCATATTCACCCGTCGGTATTCGCGACCTCATTTCGGTCGAGGCGAGCGGCATCTTCTTTGGCAACCTGACGCCCATGATGATGGGCTCGACTCCCGCCCAGATCTACCGCCTGACCAAGGCGGGCCAAAATGTCGGCGAGGCTGGCGCCACGCAGTTCACGCGCTTTATCGTGTATCAGTTTGGCCTCGTTGCCTGGGGCGCTATCCTACTGCTTGCTCGCATGCCGTTTTTTGCCGAGCGCTATGGCGACATGACGCTGCTGTGTGTCTTTAGCTTTGGTGGGCACTGCTGCATCTTGCTGGGCATCTTCGCCGTCGCGCTCATGCCTAAGACCGTCACGCGCGTCGCCCATTGCATCATCAATTGGCTTGAGCGCATTGGTGTCTCGGCCACTAAGATCGAGGGATGGCGCACGTTTGTCGATGGCGAGATCTACTCCTTCTCCGAGAAGTTCAAGCTTTCAGCCGGACATTTTTCTTCCATGCTGCTCACGGTGGTCATCACCATGCTGCAACTCGCGTTTTTCTACCTCGTGCCGTATTTCCTGATGCTTGCCTTTGGCCACCACGAGGTCGACTTTTTCTCGGTCATGGCCGCGAGCGCCTTTGTCCAGCTGCTGAGCTCTGCGGTCCCCCTGCCCGGTGGAACTGGTGGCGCTGAGGGCGGCTTTGCATTGTTCTTGGGTCATTTCTTTGGGTCGGCTTCGACCGCTGGCTATCTGCTGTGGCGCCTCATTACGTTTATTGCGCCGACCATTTTGGCTGCGCCCCTGCTGGGCCTTAAGAGCGCCCACAACGAGAGCATCCATGCGCGCTGGGATCGCGTGATGCGCAAGCTCGGCCGCACGCCTCAGACGCCCTCTGCGCCCACTAAGCCGCACCCCGCGAATGCTGTTACTGTTGATCCCAAGAAGCAGGCTCAGAAGGCTTCTGGGACCGCTAAGCCGGCTCATAAAGCCTATGTGCGCCAGACAGGCGATGGTATTCGCGTATCTCCGTCGGTACTCAATAAGAAGAAGCACCCTAAGTCGCAGTAGGACAGTCGTGCGTTCTTCATGATGCGGGGCATATTTGTGCTGTATGGGGGATAATCCTCTTACGTAGATTATCTCTCATCTGTTGATGAATGCTCGCATATCGAAGGGACACGCCCATGGCAACCAGCAAACCGCGTCTTGATCGTCGCATCGTTCGCAGCCGTAATGCCATCCTTTCCGCTTTCGAGCGCCTGCTCATGGAAAAGCCGCTGGCAGACATTACGGTGAGTGCCATCGCGCGCGAGGCCAATGTCGACCGCAAAACCTTCTACGTGCACTTTGGCACGGTTGACGGCCTGCTCGATGCCATTGCCGTCGATGTGGTGGAGATGATTGTCGACTCGGTCGAGAAAACGCTTGCTTCAATGGACGGCGACACCAACGAGCGCGCTCTTGGCGCGGCGGCGACCTTCTTTAAAACCGTTAACGAGGCACTGTGCAACAACTTGGTGCTCAATCGTCAGCTGATCGAGAACATTCCGCTCGATGATTTTATGGCTCGTCTTCGTGCGCCGCTCGAGCACGAGATTGCCGAACGCGATCTGCTGCCCCAAGGTCTCAAGGACGAGATGTTCGACTACTATCTGGCGTTTTTGCTGTCGGGTATTATCGGTATCTATCGCACGTGGGCGCTGTCTGACGGTTCGGTTCCCATCGAGCGCGTCTCTGAGGTCGCCAATGACCTCACGCTCAACGGCCTGTCGAGCCTGGAATCTCGCTTCGAATAGCATCGATAATTCAACAACTTATAGAAGTTGCGGTGGA
>CABQLK010000079.1 GCA_902465015.1 uncultured Collinsella sp. | reverse complement strand
TCCCAGACAAAGCCGAAGTCGCCGGCCACGATCACCACGTCATCGCGCGTCAGCGTGCGCCCCAGCGGCCAAGATTTGAAGGCGAATCTGCTGGCCCCATACTCGGCCCTGCCGTGGACATCGCCTGTCACATAGACCGTCATCAGCACGCACCCCACGGCAGGAGTTTGTCCCCGAGCCTCACGATCCGGTCATACAGCACCGTGTGCCGTTCGTCCGGATTGCCGTCTCGGTGAAAATGTCCGTAATACCAGCGCTTGTAGTCCAGGCGGCCCTCGAGCTCGTCGAGGAATCCGGTCAGCCGGTCCACATCGGGGCGTTCCCAGCCTGGGTCCGGGTAGAGCGTCGGCGAGAGCATGCGCGTGGCGCAGGTATGGGTGATGACGCAGTCGACCTTCCAGCCGACCTCGTCGAGCTTTGCCCGCGCGGCATCGAATTCGCGCTCGTCCGGGAGCTCCTGAGGCCACCAGCTGGAATACGGCACGCGGTATTCCCTGTCCACGCTCGTGGCACCGCCCATGGTGAAGATTGTCGAACCGTCGAGCTCGAAGACCTCGCCGCGCGTCAGGCGCCGAATGGGCGAGGTGTCCGACAGGCGCTGCGTCAGCCCGCCGTGCCACGGCTCCATGGGGCGTTCCTCCCAGTGGTCGAAGCGCTCGTGGTTGCCGTCGACGAACAGTACCGTGTAGGGGCGCGACTCCAGCCAGGCGATGTCGGCGCATTCCTCGGCAGAGAAATCCCACGGAAAGCCAAAGTCGCCGGCGACGATGAGGTAGTCATTGCTGGTAAGGCTATCGCCAAGCTCCCAGTCGCGGAGCTTTTGCATGTCGAGCCCACTGTGGATGTCGCCCGTCACATAGACCGTCATCGAATCACCTCTTCTCTCTTGTACGCCGCCAGCTCGCGCTCGACCTGCCTGTCGCCGGTCTCGTTGACCCACCAGGGCCATTTCACCCGGCCGCACGGCTCGTCGACTCCGGCGAACCATTCCCTCAGCCCGTCGAGGCTCACCGGGGAGTGCCCGTTGGCATCGCAACCGACGTCGTAGCGCAGAAGGCCCTGCTTGCGGTTGAACTCGTTGTACGCGCCGCCGCTGCTGTGGATGTGCCCGTGGAGGTGCCACGATCCATGGCTCATGCCCTGCCAGTCGGCCATGGGGTAATGGCTCAGGACGATCTTCTGCCCGTCGATCTTGAGCACGCAGATCGGCGGCTCCACGGTGAAGGCGCCCGCGACCGCCGGCTGGGTCCAGTCCTTGTCGTGGTTTCCCGGGACGAGGTGGATGCGCCTGCAGGCGATCTGCTTGCGCAGCCCGTAGGCGTCCTGGGCGGTCATCTTGAATGAGAAATCCCCCAGGATGTAGAGCTCGTCGTCCACGGCAACCCTGCCGTTGATGTTGTCGACGATGGCATCGTTCATCTGCCAAATCGTCTCCCACGGGCGGTCGGTGAACTTCAGCACGTTCTCATGCCCGAAGTGGGTGTCGCTGGTAAACCAGATCATATTTTTGTCTCCTTCTGTCGCTAAAAAACGTTCTCCTTCGAGGTCAGGAGACGTTTTATGAGCGACATGAGGTGCATATCCCTCATGTTTCAAGCTCCAATCTGCCGGATTTGCCCAACTAAAAGTTTACGCCCACGCGCGAACAGGATTTGATTTTTGAAATATGGACGAATTCCTCGTCAGGAGGGTAAAATGGTGCCGACGGCAGCCCAAGTTGTAGAGAGCTGGGCAGAGCCGTTGCTTAATGAAGTTGGGTCATCGTCTTAGCGACGGTGGCCTTTCTTTTTGGGCTTCGAGCCCTGCTTGAGTGCCTTGGAAAGGCCGACAAGGGCCGTGAGGAGCGAGACCATAGCGGTCAGGAGCTTCACGAGCTCGGTGAAATCGGTCATGGGCATCACCTCCCATCAAATGGAGGGCTCTGCCCGGCACGAGGGCTGCCGACAGCAAGGACGATTCTATCAGAGCGGCTGACTCCCGCCCGATATTACCATCCCACCGCGCCTGTGCAAAAAAGAGGGCCGCCAAACAGCGACCCTCCAGCGAAAGTGCATGTTATTTAGGACTAAGCAATCCTTGAAAAAGGCTGCTGTAGAATTACATATAAGACTCACCCGGAAGGAGCGATCGATGAAAAGCAAACGATTTGTCCTGAATGCACTTCTGCGCTGTTTTTTCCGGCGAAACAACTTACAACACTTACAACACTATAGGCTTCATTGACGCAATCTTTTTCTATGTAGTCGGCCCCGTATCAAGCGAACTGATCGCTTTTGTTGTCAGCTACAACCTGAATCAACGAAGCCAGACTCATTCAGCGACTTCGGCCAAACAAGGAATCAATCTCTTCGCAATAATGATAATTCTGCAAATTGCGACCGTGTTGATTATCGCCCTGACCGCAACAAACGTTTTGAAGTATGAGTTCGGATTCATCGCGAGCTGTCTCATGGCAATTGCCGCGGGTATAGCGGTTTCGTATACGACACCGGCAAAGAAGTGGCTCAACTAACAGGCCTTTCGTATACGACACCGGCAAAGAAGTGGCTCAACTAACAGGCCTATTCGGAATCCGAATCGTCCACGGAGCCGTCGATGCCGGTTTTGGTGTCGTCCGTATTGGAATCGTCATCCTTGGGGCTTATAGGACACATTTTGTCCTATAAGCCCCGATCAATTCAT
>CABQLK010000078.1 GCA_902465015.1 uncultured Collinsella sp. | reverse complement strand
CCGGCAGCGTCTAAAGGCGCTGCCTCTCACTTCGTTCAAGCCGTACCGCCCTTGTTGCCTCCTGCGCGCTTGTCCGATGATGATTCCGCGCGTCGCCGATACTCATTCCACGCGTTGCCGATAGCCTAAGGCTCTTTCCTCCTCCACTTCCTTTCCTAGAATTCACCTGGGTGCCAAAAGGGCGCCTATGGCCATCTAGGGAAAGGAAAGAAGAATGGTCAAGTACAGAGAAATCCTCCGATTGATCGCGATGGGGGTGAGCCAGGAAAGCGTCGCCTTCTCTTGCGGCTGCGCGCAATCGACCGTCTCGGACGTTATCCGAGCGGCACGAGCGCGCGGCCTTTCCTGGCCGCTCCCGGAGGAGATGGACGATGCGGCGATCCGGTCCGTTATCTACCCGAAGAGGAGCCGTAAGGCCACGGACAAGGCCGCCATCGACTTCGAGCATGTGGCCCGGGAGCTTGGACGGCGCGGCATGACGCTGTCGCTTCTGTGGAACGAGTACTGCGATTCCGCCGTGTCGCGGGGCGAGGAGCCCTACATGTACTCGGCCTTCTGCAGGGAGTACAGGAAGTGGGCGCAGGCCCACGACGTCCGCATGCGCATCGACCACAGGCCGGCCGAGACCATCCAGGTGGACTGGGTCGGGGACACGGCGGAAGTGGTCGATCCCGATACGGGCGAACTTCTGAGGGTCTACGTGTTCGCGGGATGCCTGCCCTACTCCAACTACCTGTTCGCCGAGGGATTCTACAGAACCGACGAGCAGGCCTGGATCGACGCCCATGCCCATATGTTCTCCTTCTTCGGCGGCGCGACCCCCGTTCTCGTGCCGGACAACTGCAAGACCGCGGTGTCCAAGAACACCAAAGAGGCGCTCATCGTCAACGAGCAGTACCGCCGCATGAGCGAGCACTACGGGTGCGCCGTCGTGCCCGCCAGGGTCAGAAGGCCCAGGGACAAGGCGAGCGTGGAGATGGGAGTCGGCCTCATCGAGCGCCAGGCCATGCTCGCGCTGAGGGGAAGGCGGTTCATGTCCCTCGGCGAGTTCAACTCGGCCCTTGCGGACCAGGTCGCCGCCATCAACTCGCGCCCCTTCCAAAGGCGCGAGGGCAGCAGGGAGAGCGTATTCCTCGCCCAGGAAAAACCGCTGCTCATCCCGCTGCCGGCGACTCCCTACGAGATGACGGCCCGCAAGGAGGTCACCGTCAATTTTAACTACCACGTGTGCTTCGACGGCTGCTGGTACTCGGTTCCGTTCGAATTCGTGAAGCGCACGGTCGCCGTGGTCGCGACGGCGAGGACCGTGTCGGTGATGGCGGACGGCACGCGGATCGCCATGCACGAGCGCGCTCACCGCAAGGGCGAGTACCGCACCAACCCCGACCACATGCCGGATGCCCACAGGGACTACGCCGAATGGGACGGCGCGCGGTTCAGGTCGTGGGCCGAGAGCATCGGGGAGGCCACCGCGCGGGCGATCGGGGCCATCCTGTCGTCGCGCAGGATCGAGCAGCAGTCGTACCGCTCGTGCCGCGCCGTGCTCGCCCTGGAGAAGACCTATGGAGGGGAGCTTTTGGAGGAAGCGTGCCAAAAGGCCCTTCTCAGGACGCAGAGGCCCAGCTACAAGACTATAAAGGGCGTAATAGCGGCACTTGCCCGGGAAGTCGGGCGCACCGACGAGGCGGCAGGCGCCTATCTGAGGGGCCAGGACTACTACCGAAAGATCGAGAGCGCAGGCGCCGACAACGGCGAGAAAGGCGGACGATGATGGCGAGCCAATCGACTATGGACAAGCTGCACGACATGAGGCTGTCGGTGATGGCCCGGGCCTATCGCGACCAAGAAGAGCTTCCCGCGGCATCAGGATTGAGCTTCGACGAGCGCCTCGCCATGATCGTCGACGCCGAATGGGACTCGCGCAGGACCAACAAGCGCCTTCGGCACCTGAGGCAGGCGGGCTTTCCCGAGCAGGATGCGAATATCGCCGATGTCCGCTACGATGACGACCGAAAACTCGACCGCGCCCAGATGGTCGAGCTGTCCAACTGCTCGTGGATCGCGAGCAGGCGCAACATCATCGTCACAGGGGCGAGCGGAGCCGGCAAGACCTGGATATCCAACGCCCTTGGAGTGGCTGCCTGCAACGCGTTCTACACCGTGCGCTACACCAGGCTGCCGGAGCTGCTGGACGAGCTCACCGTCTTCAAAGACGAGGAATGGCTCAAGCAGCGCAAGAAGTACATCAAGTGCGATCTGCTGATCATCGACGATTGGCTGCTGGAGCAGGTCAAGCCAAATGAGGCCAGGGAGATTATGGAGGTAATCGAGGCGAGGGACAGGACCGGATCGCTCATCCTGTGCTCGCAGTTCCCGCCGTCGGCATGGCACGCGAACCTGGGCAACGGGGCCATTGCCGACGCCGTCATCGACCGCGTGGTGTGCAAGTCCTACACCATCCACATTGCAGGCGAGGAATCTATGCGCAAGCGGATGAGAGGAATGGAATAGGAGCAAACCGACGAAGAGCGGGAGGGGTCGAAACGGCCCCTCCCGATTATCGGCGCTGCATGGAACAGGCATCGGCGCTGTGGACATACATCATCGGCGTAGCGTGGAACAGTCACCGCTCAGGCGTACCGTACGCATTTATCCACTGACAAAAATGACGATCAGTTTAACGATTATGACTTTTCTCAGAATTTCAAGG
>CABQLK010000077.1 GCA_902465015.1 uncultured Collinsella sp. | reverse complement strand
CTCAGGGCTCGCATATATAGGAAGACTTGATCGGCAATCGATTTTAATGAAGTCGACAGCGCATGTCAGAGCTTTCAACAAATCGCAGGTAAATCCGTGTACCAATTTTTGGTACACGGATTTACCTGCGATGTTCATGCTTGGTCAAAAGCCCATCAAGCGATATATTCATTATTTTAATGCGCGCGCCTGAGCTTTTGGCTGAAGTGGCAGTCCGACCGCCGGCAGGCGGCCACGCTATGTCCAAAGGCCACGCCTACTCCCAGTGCCCGGCTACGTCGACGACCCAGTGCTGCCCGTCGAGTTCCTGCCGCAGAGCTACATCAGGGACGTCTTATTGGGGGACGACCACATGGAACCCCGGGAGATCAAGCTGTACGACTGATCCATCCGTCAACAATATGTCAATGCCCCAAAACCCAACAGGATCGCAAACGAGGGGATGAATTGACCGCCCGGGTATTTGCGCCCGGGCGGTCAATTTTATCAACCATGGGTGCGATTCTGTGAGGCCATTTTTCTGGCATCCGCCGTTTGCTCCGGTCTCAACGCACCCATCGACCGTTCAGTAATCTTTGCGAACGCGACCACGTGCGCATTTGTCGAACAATCAAATGTCCGACAATGTCTGACGGAGCTGTCAGACATTCACGCACGAACATACGAGCTTCGCGAGCGATTGTAGGCAACTAGTAGCCCCAGCTGCGTCTTTGGCGCAGGTTCGACGTCTGACATCTTGAATGTCTGACGTCGAACGAAGCTGGTTGATAACAAGCAGGTGGAATAAACATGGAGCCCGACACCTCTCGCGCAATCGGCGCGCGGCAAGGGTCTGGCCCATCTCATATGTTGCCAACGCTAACGGTGAACCTGAGCGCCCGGGCACATTCTTTGTTGGCTGAAACCTGCATAGCAACTAGCGGAAGGCATCATCGAAGGAGTGTGCTGGAAAGCACCCGTCTCCTTAACTGTTAGAAATGCAAGTTAATAATCTATGTGGTCAATATAATACCGTTGAACCCGCGTATCGATACCGTTCAGCCATTCGCCTCGCCCCCGCCGCGCGCATCTTCATCCGGTCTGTTACTTTTAATCTAACGATTCTTTGAGGAATGCAGGTGCTTCTGAATGTACTGTCGACTTCTTCTCAAACTAATCCTAAGAGACAAGGCCGTATGGATTTGTGCGCTCGTTCTCGCTGCAGCCTTTTCCGTCCCCATTGCGTTCAATTCACCCATCTACGGCCCCTTCTTTATGAAGCAGGGCATGCAGGGCTTTGTCGACGCATTCAATACGCGCGCGCCCCAGGCCAGCGGCACAGACCTATCGCCAGAGCAGCAAGATGACGCTGAGCTTGCAAGATACGCGAACGCCGCCCTCGCCGCTCAAACCGACGCCGCCTTTCTCGACTCTGCCGAGAGCTACTACGCGCTCATGGGCGAGGGCTTCCAATCCGGGTCCATCGTGGGGGACCGAGAGACCAATGACGCAGAGCTCGCATATTGCCGCGCTCTGAGCAGCTCCGGCATCGCGGATATCCCGGCCTCCGCAAACGACCTGCCGTTCCTTTCCTTCCTGCCTTACGCCATTGCCACGGCGCCGTCTTTCCTTCCCTTCATCCCCTTCCTTCTCTCGTCGATACTCGTGCTCGGCGCCACAAGGCCCGGGACCCTGGCGGCGAAGGCGCCCGCACCCAAATTCCGGCGCCTTATCCAAACCGTGTTTTCGATAATTGGCGCGGGGACCGCGATGCTCCTCGCCGGCCTCGCACCCGGGAGTATTTACGCCTCGGTCCTAAACGGCTTCGGGCAGATCGGGTACCCGATCGCCTTCTTCCATGACGGCGCGCTTACCACCACGACCGCGGGAGACGTCTTCACAGCCCTGCTTCTCGCGCTGCTTGCGGGCGGAACCTTGATATCCGTTTGCTCCGCCGTCCTATCGACCGCAACGAGGCGCGTCCTCGCGGGCCCCCTTACCTCCGCGCTGCTTGTCGCGGCCCCGGCATTCCCGTTACTGTCCGATTCGGCGCTGGGGCATAATGCCGCGCTCAATCTCCTGCCGCTGCCCGTGTTCTCGCCTATCGAGGCAACGGGTTACGTAGGATGCTTCCCGACAGAATTCATTGGCTCCGGTTCGGGCGGCGCATCGATGCTTGCCGTGGCCCTGGTATACGTCGCGGTCCTTTTCGCGGTCGGCGCCGTTGTGACGCGTTCGCCCAAACAGGCTGGACCCGCTAAAAAGCACCATGGGCTTGAGCTCCTGGACGTGAGCGTGGGATACGGGAGCACGACGATACTTTCGATCGGGTCGCTTTCCTTGGGCCCGGGAACGGCGGCGGGGCTCGTCGCCCCCAACGGCTCGGGGAAAACCACCCTTCTTGAAGCGCTGTCGGGCCAATTTCCCACCCGCATCCGCTCGGGAAGCCTGGCGGCAGACGGAATCTGCCAACGCCGATCAGCCGAATTCGCAGAACTCGTCTACCTGAGCTCTTCGGGCGGCGCGGATCTCTACCCCACGCTATCGGCCCGCGAGCACCTCTCTTTCGTTAGGGAGGCGTGGAAATCGGCCGCCGACATCGACTCGCTCTGCGACTCCCTCGGAATCTCCCCATATCTCGACAAGCCGACCCGTAAACTCTCGACAGGAATGAAGCAGCAGGTAAAGCTTGCCATGGCGATAGCGACCGATTGCCCGTACCTCATCCTCGATGAACCGCTGAACGGCCTCGATCCGGGAAAGCGGAAAACCTCCTGCGACGCGATGCGCAGCGAGGTGGCGCGGGGACGCAGCGTGCTCATTTCAAGCCATCTGCTCGACGACCTGGCAGACCTCACCAACTCGTTCTACTTCATCGAGGCCGGCACGCTCGTGGAAAAGACCGAGTCGTCCTCGCAGACGCTCAAGCAGGAATACCTCGATACATACGAGGGAGGTGAATGACATGATAGGCAAGAGCTATGCAAAGATAGCGATTGTTGGCTTTGTACTTTGTCTTGCAATGGTGCTATGTGCATCATTTGCGAGGTATAGGTCCGAGCAGTCGTTCATCGATGGCGCTGAAAATGGGTTTGGCATAGACGGGATGTATGTCAGCGATGGCGCGACCAGGCCGTCTATGGCGATTCTTGCAGGCGAAGACATGGAATGGCAAATCTGTAATGACGATGGCTCTTGTCTGAGTGGTCGTTTGGCCGCAACGAGCGATCCGAATTCGTTCGATCTTCTCGACGATGATGGAGCGGATTGCGGTTCTGTTCACCTGTCATATGCATCGCGAGATGGGATGGACGGCATTCTCTACGTCTCCCACAAGTCTGGCGATTTCAAGATGCGCAGGACTAACCGAGTGCCGGCTTTTTTCGAGGAGTGAGAGTTCCCGGCGGTCTGCCGATCAGGCCGCCGGGGTATTGAACCCCGCATTCATCCGTACACACACGGA
>CABQLK010000076.1 GCA_902465015.1 uncultured Collinsella sp. | reverse complement strand
TCATATACGGGTACATCACGTAAACCACCTTGCAATCGTAAGTCCAGTTTAGCATCAAGCTATTTCGCCAAAGACAGCAAGCCCCCCTTGATGAGTTGATGGTATCTGTTAAATGTCACGTACGATTCACATCTGGTGGGTACCCTGATGGCTACACGAAACGAAGCAGATTTACACCGGGAGGACCCCGTATGACAACCAAGTACACCGACGCGCCGCGCACGCGCGTCATGACACCGGCCGCGCTCAACAACGGCGTTCACGAAAACCATTCCATCGGACAGACCATGGCCATCGCGCCTAAAAAGGGTCTGTTCGACGACATTTCCATTCCCCAGATCATCGCCGGCGCCGCAGCCGCCGCCACGAGCGTCGCGCTTGCTTCAAAGATCGGCATTGCCGGCTCGGTGATTGGTGCCGCTGTGAGCTCAGTCATCACTGTTGTGTCCTCGCAGGTCTATCGCCACTTTATCTCCGCCAGCGCCGAAGCAATCAAGGGCACGCATGCCGCTGTCGACTACCCTACCGGCGCCTACGAGCCCGTTGAGCCCAATGTCGAGGAGCACCTAGGTGGCGCCGCAACCACGCAGGAGATGCGCCAGGTTGCGGGACGCGCGACCACGGCGCGCGTCGCTCCCAACAGCCTGCGCGCCAAGGCGGCGGCTGAGCGCAGCCAGACGCAAAAGAAGGTCATCGTCTTCTCGATCGCTATCGCCATCGTCGCGGTCATCGCCTGCGCCGGCGCCATCCTTATCACCACTGCCGGTGAGGGTCTGGGCGAGCGTCCCGAGCCAATCCTGTCGTCGCGCACGACCGAGAGCGATGCAAATGGCAACACCCAGTCGCAGGATCAGCAAGCACAGACGGACGATACGCAAGACAGTTCTACCTCTGCCAATTCGTCCTCGAACACCCAAAACCAATCGCAGGGCACCGATTCCTCTGCGAACAACAGCGGCACGCAATCCGGCACGACTGACTCAAGCCAAACGACTGACGGCTCTCAACCGAGCACGGGCGGCCAGACGAGCGACACCACGTCGGGAACGGGCACAGCAGGCAGCAGCAACAGCAATTCGAGTGACACCACATTGGGCACGACATCTAACAGCTCGAGCCAAGGCACGGCATCGGGCAACTAAGCACTGCATCCCCAGATAGGCAACCTGTACAACGGGCGCGAATCGATAGCGGTTCGCGCCCGTTTGCCTTGGGTGCCGCCATGGCGAACGCTATGCGATGGTAAGATGCTTTACGTGTGTAAAGAGGAGATTTGCCATGAGCAAGACAATAGTTAGGCCCACGCTATCGCTGGGCAACCACATCTATCTGTATCGCCTGCTGCGCGACGCGATTGGGTGCGGTAAGCAAACGTTTATGACGCAGGTCGAGGAGGCGCTCGCCGCCGGCGACATGGCCGCTTATGACTTGGGCTTCGAGTCCACGCGCGAGTTGCTCGAGGAACTCGACGACTGCATTAAACTGACCGTCTTTAAGGGCGGCCGCCTGTATGCCACCGTCATCGCCAACGAGGCATGGGATGCCGCCCTTGCCAAGGACGAGGACAAGCGCAAGGCTACCAAGGGCGCCAAGCAGTCCTACAAAAAGAAAAAGCGCGGTGAGAAGGACCTCAAGGCCGTGCGCCCCAAGCACGTTAAGCGTCCCGAGCCCGAAGCCATGGTTGGAGCCGTGCCGGAACCCGAACCCGAGACAGAGATCGAAGTCGCTATTGGAGTAACAGCAGAGGCCGAAACCGAAATCGCCGCCACGACCGATCCCGAAGTCATATCCGAGCAGGAAGCCACTGCGGAGCTCAACGAGGCATCCAAGTCGACAACCGAAGAGGCGGCTGGCCAGCCCGAGGCGCCCGTGTTCCAGAACCACGATGTCTTTGGCGACAACACCGAGGACAATCAGTCCGACGAGCTCGCGGATCAAGATGCTGCCGAGGCAACACCGGAGCCCGAGGCGCCCCAGCCTGCCATCTCGCTCACGGTTGTCTACGACCCCGAGAACGCCAACGCCGGCATCACCACCATGGCATCCACGCCCATCGAGGCAAAGTCGAGCGTCGAGAATGAGAACGCGACGCAGGTTGAGGTTGAAGCCGCAGTTGCAGACGCGCCCGTCACCGTGAAGCCCGCAGATTCCGAGATCAAGCCGAAAGTAACGCCGGAGCCCGCACCCGTCATCGAATCCATGCCCGCCGCTGCTTGCGACCAAATACCCGCATCCGCACCGGCTTCGGTACCCGCAGCGACCCCAGCCCCCGCACCTGCAGCGCCCGCCATCCCCAAGGACTTCCCCGTCGATTTCGCAACCGAGGTCTTCTGCCCCGGCCCGCTTCTGCACCAGTTGTCGACCTATCTCCCCTACGGCGCCGACACGCTCGGCATCGTCGGCGAGTACTACTGGATCGCCCGCGAACGCGGCACCATCGAGGCCGCGCGAAACCGCGCAAGCTTCCCCCTGCGCTACACGCAGGCCGGCGAGCGTCGCGAGGTTGCCGTGCGCATCCGCCGCAACACCACCGGCGGTCTCGGAGCCGCCTGGACCATCGACAAGGTCGAAGCCCCGGTCGAGTAAAAAACGGCCTCGGATAGCCAATTGACCATCCGAGGCCGTTTGAATTCAGGCCTTTTAGTTGTCATCGGCGCATATAGACACCAGAGAAGCAAGCTCATCCTCAAGTTGCGGAGCAAAGTATCTAAAAGAAACCTGCGCTCCAGTCGGTATCGACTCAATCATATTCGCAGCATTATCTGAAACTCGGTACGATGCAGTTTCACCTGTCTCCAAATCCTCTATTGAGCAGACAGCGTCTTCAGCATCAATCGACCTAAGCACGCCTTTTCCTTGTAACATCACATCGGCATGCCCGCCAGCTATTTCTAATGAACCTGAGTCTGTCGCAGTCACTTCTCCGGAACCTCCGCGCGATATCTCTTCCTTTGTTGAACAGCCCACCAATGAAGCCATCAGCACCAAAGACAGAGCTAGACGAATCGCCCTACTTCGAAAAAGTCGTTCCATAAGTCCACGCATAATAGCTCTGATCATACTTCAGGAAGGATAAAGATGAATTCCAGCCGTCCGCTATGCCAATCATCTGCCTTGTCTCTCCAGTTTTCTTACCAGTAAGTGTGGCGTAAGCCTCCGCTGTTACAGAATGGGCTGCTCCGTTGTACAAACTCGCATGTAAAACATTCGGTCTATTAGAGTTAATCTCATTTTGAATGCTCGCGATAGCCGGAGAGGAGACAGTGCGGGCGATAAGAGTACTTCCTCTGCTTGCGCAGTAATTTGTAAACCCCGTTGCACAGGTTGATATCGGCGTTCCGCCCAAAACAACGCCGGGAACAGTCTGTTCTTCATCGGAAAGAGCATGGGTATTGGTGTAATTCCATATCTGCATATATTGCGAAGGGTCGCTATATAAATTGGCAATGCCATACAGTTCCGCAACGTTCGAAAAAGCTGTCACCATACAAGC
>CABQLK010000075.1 GCA_902465015.1 uncultured Collinsella sp. | reverse complement strand
AGAACAGGTCAGAAGCAAAATAACTCCTGACCTGCGATTTTCCTGGTGCCCCCGGGCGGATTCGAACCGTCGACACCCGCTTTAGGAGAGCGGTGCTCTATCCCCTGAGCTACGGAGGCATGTTGTACTAGTGTAGCAGATTTACGCCGTTGTAATACAGCGTATAGCCACTCTTCGAAGTTGCGGTGGAACAGCCCTCCGGAAAGTGCGTCCCACTATCCAGGCAAATTCTGGGTCAAACTTTCCCAATGGGACCTCGCTGGAAACTGTGTCCCAGAATTTCGGCTCGAAACGGGACACGGTTTCCCAAACGACCCCGTTCCGGAAACTACATCCCGGAATCGGCGCTCGAACTGGGATGCACTTTCCCAATCGAGCCCCATGGGAAACTGCGTCCCACCTTGGGGGGCGCTCTTTAATGACTAGTTACCTTTGTGGAAGAGGTTTTTGATAACGGAGGGGATGCTCTTGGCACCCTTGGCCGTCACATCGATAAAGTCGGGCGAACGCACAAGCTTATCCTCGTCGACGTACTTGCGGACAGCACGAAGCGTCTCTTTGTCGTCGCGCGTCGAAAACGTAAAGTGACCGTTGTCCTTGGTGAAGATGGCAAAACGCGTGATCTTCTTGGTGCCGCGTAAAACCTCGGCGGCAATATAGTCGACCTCGTCCCACGGGATTTGAATATAATCCTCGGGATTGCGCTCGTTGTAATACTCGAACGCCTTATTGCCCACCATCACGTTACCGTGGCTGGTAAGCCCCATCAGGCAGGTTGCCGGCGTTGCCAGATCGACCGTGCTGTTCTGAGATTGCGCCATACGCGCCTCGCCCTCCAATAAAAACAATCGGACCGCATCCAGTGTACCCACCGGGTGCGGTCCGTTTCAATGGCTCAAAAGCCCTTACCTAGCAACTCTCGGTCTTAAGCCGAAGCGTGCTTACATGAAGCCGCAGAAGCGACCGATGATGCCGACGGCGAAGAGAGCCAGGATGATGACGATCGGGCTGACCTTCTTCTTGAGGAGCTTGCAGACCAGCAGGGTCAGGCACACGGCGGCAAGGCCGGGGATGAGCTGATCGAGGTTGGCCTGAAGCGTGGTGACCTTCATCTGATCAAGGGCGGTAGCACCGACGGAGTTGTACATCGTCAGCGCTTCCTTGATACCCTCGGAACCGGAGGGCAGGCTAGCCCAGTCGATAAAGGCGCCAGCAGACTGCTTGACCGTGGAGACGATCGGGGTGAAGGAAATGGACACCCAGCGCTCGACCAGGGCGCCGATGATGAACATACCCAGGATGGAAGCGCCCTCGGTGACCTTGCCCATCAGACCACCGGAGAGGTCCTTGGCGATGGAGGAGCCGACCTTGTAGCCAAACTCCTGCGTGTACCACAGGAAAGCGTAACGGATGATGTTCCACGCGAAGAAGAACAGCAGCGGACCGACGATGCTGCCGGACATGGCCAGGGAAGCGCCCAGAGCGCCCAGAATCGGGCGAAGGGTGAACCAGAAGACGGGGTCACCGACGCCGGCGAGCGGGCCCATCATACCGACCTTGACGCCCTGGATGGCGACGTCATCGATCGGAGCACCGTTGGCGCGCTCCTCCTCGAGGGCGAGGGTAACGCCAATGACGGGGGCGGAAACATAGGGGTGGGTGTTATAGAACTCCAGGTGGCGCTTAAGAGCGGCAATCTGGTCATCCTTGCTGGTGTAGAGCTTCTTGATCGCAGGGATCATTGCGAAGCACCAGCCGCCGTTCTGCATACGCTCGTAGTTCCACGAGCCCTGAAGGAACTGATGACGGAAGCAAACCTTCTTGCGGTCAGCCTTGGTGAGCTGAATCTTGTTCTCTGCCATATGTATCACTCCCCTCCTACTCGTAATCGTTCAGAATGTCGCCGAGCGGGTCGCCGGAGCCACCGCCCATGCCGCCACCCTGCTTGGCCAGATCCTTAAGGCCAAGGTAGATGAGGGCAAGGGAGATGCCGATGAGACCAAGGGCGATCAGCGTGAGCTGAGGGATGGCAGCAAGGACAAAGCCGAGGACGAAGAACGGCCAGGTCTCCTTGGTGGCCATCATGTTGATGACCATGGCGTAACCGACGGAAGCGACCATGCCGCCGCCGACAGCCATGCCGCCGGACAGCCAGTCGGGCATAGCGTTAAGCGCGTTGGTAACGGCCTCGGCCGGGATGACGCACAGAAGCACTGCCGGGATGGCGATACGAAGGCCCTGCATGAGGATGGCAGCATACTGCCAGCGCTCGATGCCGGAGAAGTCGCCCTTCTCGGCGCAACCGTCCATGGCGTGAGCGATAGCGGTAGCAATGGTACGGCAGATCATGGTCAGGAACAGACCGGCGACCGACAGCGGGACGGCGACGGCGATAGCGGTGGTAACGGCCTTGGCCGAATCGGTGGCGCCACCGTTGAGGGCGAGCACCATGATGATCGAAGAAGCGACCGAGGCCAGAGCGGCGTCAGGCGCGACAGCGGCGCCGACGTTAGCCCAGCCAAGGGCCATCATCTGGAGCGAACCGCCCAGGAGGATGCCCTCCTGAAGGTGACCGGTTACGAGACCGATAAGCGTGCATGCCACGAGCGGCTGATGGAACTGGAACTCATCCAGAATGCCTTCCATACCGGCAAGCAACGCGACAATCGCAACAAGCAGAATAGTGATTGCAGACATATATCGGACCCTCCTTTACTATGCTTGAGCGGCCAGTTCGGCCTTAGCTTTCTTCAACATGGCGTCGAGATCCTCGGAAGCATCCGAAGGAACCTTGCGGACCTCGAACTTGACGCCCTTGGCCTTGAGGGCCTCGAGGGTCTTAACGTCGTCATCGCCCATAGCGACGGCGTTGGTGACGACGACCTTGCCCTTGGAGTGAGCCATGGAACCGATGTTGACTTCCTTGATGTCGACGCCGGCCTCGATGGCCTTGAGCAGATCCTGCGGGTTCTCGAAGAGCAGCATGGCCTTGGTGTCACCAAAACGCGTGTCCTTGACGACCTCGGCCATCTTCTTGATGGGCACGACGTTGGCATGGACTCCCGGAGGGGCAGCCTGCTCGATCATGGTCTTGCGAAGCTCGTCGTGAGCAACGCCGTCGGAAACCACGATGATGCGGTTGGGGTTAATCTGCTTGGTCCACGTGGTGGCCACCTGACCATGCAGCAGACGGGTGTCGATACGGACGTGGGCGATCTTGATGTGCCCGTCGCCGATGACCGTTCCCGGAGGGATGGCGCCTGCAGGAGCAGCGGCGGCCGTAGCCGGCTTCTTCTCCTCGGGCTCCAGAGACTCGGGCTTGACGCGCACGCCAGCCTTAGCCTCAGTCACGAGATGTTTTGCGATCGCATGTGCAGTGTTCTTTGCGTCAAAGCGCTGCGAATATGCCTCGATGAGCATAGGCAGGTTGACACCGGTGACGATAGCCCAGGAATCGTGGCCCTCGATGAGCCCGCTGATCTGGTTGAACGGCGTGCCGCCCCACAGATCAACGAGGAAGAGCACCTGCTCCTGGTCCTCGAAGGAAGCGACTGCTTCCTCGACCTTGGCACGGAAGTCGTCGGGGCCCATGCTCGGCTCGAGCGAGACCACGGCAACAGACGGCTGATCGCCAAAGACCATCGAGCCCGTCTGCTTGATTCCAGCTGCCAAGTCCCCGTGGCTAGCAAGAACAATACTTACCATCACATAACCTCCTTTTTGTCTACGTATTTCCTACACGACATGA
>CABQLK010000074.1 GCA_902465015.1 uncultured Collinsella sp. | reverse complement strand
GGGAAGTGTCGACTTTATGCTGCCGTTTTTGTCGATTTAGATGTTACGGAATACAAGGCTCGCGGTGTCCGACGCCCACGCGGGGCTCGTCGCCGCCGTCTCCAGGGTCCTGCCGGGCTGCTCCTGGCAGCGGTGCCTGACGCACCTCCAGCGCGACATCAGGGGCCACATCCACAGCCTCGCCGGCCAGGCGCTCGCCGCCGACCTGGTCCGGGCGTGCGCGGGGCAGGCCGACGCCGACGTCGCCCGCGCGGCGTGGGACCTGGCGGCGCCCAGGGTGCGCGCCCTCTCCCGCGCGGCCGGCGACGTCTTCGAGGGCGCGAGGGAGGACGCGCTCGCCTTCATGTCCTTCCCCCGCGAGCACTGGCAGAAGATCAGGACGAACAACGTGCAGGAGCGCGCGAACCGCGAGATCAAGAGGAGGTACCGCTCGGTGCAGTCGTTCCCTTCCGAGGCGTCCATGATGCGGCTCGTGTGCGCGGTGCTCGCCGGAGAGGAGGGCAGGTGGGCCGCCCACCGGGTCGCCGCGCCCGAGTCGGCCGCCCGCGCGTCCGCCCCGGCCCCGGCTCCGGAACCGCTCGAGGGCGAGAGGCTCGAGGCGGTCAGGCTGGCCGCGCACGAGGTCATAAGGGAGGTCCTTGACCGCCACGGCGTGGCGGAATAGCCTTAGGCGCAAGGGGCGCTGACGCGGCCCTCCCTCTTACACCACAAAAATTCGCGCCATCCATCGCCAAAGCCCAATCGTCGTGCAAAAGCGTCAACAGGGGCCGCGAACGTCACCCATAGCCTTATGCACCAATCTTTGGCTGCTGAAAACTCCGTTTTTTGCACGTCGCCCCAAGCACCACCCTCACCCAGCGGCTGATCCGCCGAAGAGCAGACATCGCAGGGCCCGCCATAGGTTTACTTTTAGGCACACTCCGCAGGACGCAAGAAGCCCTCGCCGCACGAAGTGCGCAGCGAGGGCTTCTTGCATGTCCGAGGACGTGCCTAAAAGTAAACTAATGGCGGACCCGGACGACTACAGGACTATCGATTACCCCGTGTTCTGCAGTCCTGCCGAGACGCCGGTCACAGTCGAAAGAATCAGGCTCATGTACTCGGCCTTCTTCTCCTCGGCCATCTCGTCCTGGTTCATACGCACCTCGCGAAGGGCGCGGACCTGAGCGATGGACAGGGCGTCGACGTAGGGGTTGCGCACGCGAACGGCGCAGCCGAGCACGCGACGACGCTGCAGCGGCCACTCGTCACCGACGATGGCAAGGACCCACTTACGCGTGAGCTGCATCTCGGTAAAGACCTTCTCGGACAGATCCTGGCGATCGCCCAGGTGCAGATACATCTTGGCGATGCGCTGATCGGTCTTGGCGATCGACATCTCGATGTTGTCGATGAACGTGCGGAAGAACGGCCACTCCTGATAGGCAGCCTTGAGCTGGTCAAGGTCGCCCAACTGCTCGCAGGCGGTGCCCAGGCCGTACCAAGCGGCCAGGTTAATGCGTGCCTGGCTCCAGCTGAAGATCCACGGAATGGTACGCAGGTCGTCGAGCGACTTGGCGCCCAGGCCGCGCTTGGCGGGACGCGAGCCGATCGGCAGCAGACCGACCTCGGTCAGCGGCGTAACGGTCGAGAACCACGGTGTAAAGTCCTCGGTGTTCAGCAGGTCCAGATAGCGCTCATGGCTTACTGCGTTGAGCTTCTCGGCCATATCCCAGAACTTCTGCGTGGTCTCAGTGTTGGTCTTCTCGACACTCGGGGCCGACTGCAAAAGCGTTGCGGCGGCAACGGACTCAACATGACGCTGAGCCAGCGTGCGGTTGCCGTAACGGGCAAAGATGACCTCGCCCTGCTCGGTGAGCTTAAAGAAGCAGTTGACCGAACCCTTGGGCTGCGCCAGCACGGCCTTGTTGGCCGGGCCGCCGCCACGGCCCACGGCACCGCCGCGACCGTGCATGAGCACCAGGTCGATATCGTTCTTCTCGGCCCACTTGGCGATGCGCTCCTGCGCGGAGTGCAGTGCGAGCATGGCCGTGGTAGGACCGGCATCCTTGGAGGAGTCGGAATAGCCCAGCATGACCTCCATGCGGCGGTTGGTCTGGGCAAGGCGCTTTTGCACCACGGGCAGCGTAAGCATCTGGTCGAGCACGTCGACGCAGCCCTCGAGGTCCTCGAGCTGCTCGAACAGCGGGATTACGTCGAGCTCGGGGACATCCTCCTCGTGTGCGAAGGACAGGTGGGCAAGCTCAAAGACGTCGGCCACATGCTGGGCGCTCTTGGTGAACGAGATGATGTAGCGGTGCGCCATCTTCTTGCCGTAGCGCTTTTGGATGGAGCCGATAGCGCGGAAGGTATCGATGACCTCGCGTGTCATGGGCTGCAGGTCGCCATGGATACCGTTCTCGTGGATATCCTTGAGGGCGCGGGCGTGCACCACGGAGTGCTGACGGAACTCCATCTCGACCATATGGAAGCCGAAGGACTCGACCTGCCAGATGATGGTCTGGACCGGGCCGTAGGCAGCACGGACGGCGCCGCAGGCGGCCAGCGATCGCTGGACGACGCGCAGGTCCTCCAGGAACTCATCGGCGCTGTGGTACATGGTGTCGGTGATACGGCGCACGGTGGCGTTCAGACGGTCGGCCATGACGAGCATGACGGCGCGATGCGGCTCGTGCTCGGAGATCAACTCGGCGCGGGCCGTGTACCGAGGGCTCATCTCGACCTGATGGTTCCACAGGTTGATGAGCTCGGCAGACGGCTTGCTGTAGGTGGCCTCGAGCGTGAGGTTGCGGCCGATGCGGCGGCACTTGTCCTCGAGCTTGAGCACCATGTGGGTGAAGTACTTGGCGGCGACCTCACGGCTCACCTTGGCGGTGACGTTGGGGTTACCGTCGCGGTCGGAACCGATCCAGCTGCCGGGATGGAAGAACGCCGGGCACAGCGGCGGCACGGTACCGGCCTTGTCGCCCAGCACCCAGTCGTCAAAGCGACGATAAATAACGGGGATGACATCGAACAGCGTGTTATCAAAGATGTCGATGATGGTATCGGCTTCCTCGACCGGCGTGGGCTTCTTGAGCGCGATGGGGCTCGTACGCACCAGGGCGTCGATCTCCTGCAGCATATGACGCTCGTTCTCCACCAGGTCGGAGCCGCCCAGACGCGGACGCTCCTCCAGCAGGTTGGAGATACGGCGAATCTTGCCCTCGACGGCCTTACGACGGGCCTCAGTGGGATGCGCGGTAAAGACGGGATGGAACTCAAGCTTGCCGAGCAGCTCGTTGGCGCCCTCGACGCCCAGTTCATTCACCAGCTGGTGATAGGCGACGGTGAGCTCGTTGGCGGGATCGACCTCGGTATCGGTCGACGCACCGGCCTCGCGCTCGCGCAGCTGCGCCACACGGTAGTTCTCCTCCGACAGGTTTGCCAGGTGGAAGAAGCTCGTAAAGGCGCGAACGATGACCTGCTGCTTATCGAGCGGCAGGCTGTCGATCAGATCGACGACCTCACGAAATGCCACGGCAGTGGGCTCGTCGGCGGTGGGCACGCCCTGCTCGTCGACGGCCTCGTCGGCAGCGCGGGTACCGGGGTTACCGGCATTGGCCACAATCTCGGCCGACAGGATCTTGTCGAACAGGTCCGCGATCTCAGGATCATACTCGCTAAGCACACGACGCTCCAGGCGCAGGAACAGCGCCAGATTGTCGCGCAGCTCCTCGGGGATCTCGATCTCGGCGAGACGCTCCCTGGACTCGGCATTCGAGCCGATTCGGTTAACGAGGCGGTTGACCACGGCAGCGACGCGCGCCGCGGCTTCGGGTACAGACTGGTTGCTTAGGTTCTCAGCCACGTTTCCTCCCATTCCTCCTTCTATGCACGTAACATGCGGTATTCAT
>CABQLK010000073.1 GCA_902465015.1 uncultured Collinsella sp. | reverse complement strand
CGTTATGGGTTTGTTTCAATCAGTTTTCTCATTGCAGATTCGTAATTCCAGGTGCATAATAGCCAACAGTTTTTGCAGGCCTCTGAATCAAACGAGGTCACCGGAAGGAGACTGATTATGAAGCTCAAGAAGCTTGGCGCATTTGCCGCCACGGGTGCCATGGCGCTCGCCCTCGCACTGACGGGCTGCGGCTCGTCCAACGCCACCTCTGGTTCTGATGCCGGTTCCAGCAGCTCTGACGACGCTAAGGTCGAGAAGGTCGACGGCTCCAAGGAGTACGCGCTCGTCAAGGATGGTACGCTCACCGTCGGCACCTCTGCCGAGTACGCTCCGTTTGAGTACAAGGATGACAACGGCGATTATCAGGGCTTTGACCTTGAGCTCATCAAGGCCATCGGCGACAAGCTGGGCCTGGATGTCGAGTATGTCAACAATGACTTTGACACGCTGGTTCCGGGTGTCGCTTCGGGCGCCAAGTATGACGTTTCCATTGCGGCTATCACCGACACGCCCGAGCGTGAGAAGGAAGTCACTTTCTCTGATTCCTACTACATGGACGATCAGGCTATTGTGACCAAGGTCGATAACACCGACATCACGGCCGACAACTACAGCGAGAAGCTCAACAACGCTGACACTACCATCATCGTCCAGTCTGGCTCGACCGCCGAGGCCTTTGCCCAGG
Organism: uncultured Collinsella sp.; assembly: GCA_902465015.1. Taxonomy (GTDB): domain Bacteria; phylum Actinomycetota; class Coriobacteriia; order Coriobacteriales; family Coriobacteriaceae; genus Collinsella. The sequence goes on along the minus strand of CABQLK010000073.1, from coordinate 3,949 downwards.
AGAACTTCCCCAAGGCCAAGATTGTCCCCTACAAGGACGCTACCGAGTGCTTCAGCGCCCTGCAGTCCGATAAGGGCGACGCTGTAGTCACCAACCGCTCCGTTGCCAGCCAGCTGACCGCCGAGCAGTTCAACACCTGCCAGACCATCAAGCAGATTAGCACCGGCGAGGAGTACGCCATTGCCATCAACCAGGGCAACACCAAGCTCAAGGATGACATCAACCAGGCCATCAAGGACCTGACCGACGACGGTACCGTCGACGCCCTCATGGCTAAGTACAACATCAAGTAAAATAACTACTTGATTGCGCGCGGGCCCTTTCCGTTTTGCGGAGAGGGCCTTTGCGCTTCTCTTGACGGAGAGCGTTTCCGTCTCGTTTTGTCGGCAACTTCTACGATAGGAGCCACCTTGTCTCGACTGAACAAAGGGGCCGCGGAGCAGCGTTTTCCACTGCCCGCCTTGCTCCAAAAGCTAGTCTGCGTCATGGCCGTGGCGCTCGCGCTGGTGTGCGCGGGGGCATATGCGCCCACGACCGCCCAGGCGCTTGAGACCGCAAAGATTACCGCCCGACCCAACACCGGTTCGGGCAGCGATGTGGTCGGCGGCACCGAGACGCGCATTACCTGGGAAGTTCAGGCCGATGCCGACGAGGAGCTGAGCGGTCTTTCTTTGACGTTTGTCGACGGCACGACGTTTGGTACCGATGACACGCGATTGACGATGCTCTCGGGCGAGGACCTCATGGATCGTACGCCCATGAAACCCACGTGCACGGCTGATGGTCAGACGCTCAAGATCGACTTTGGCGAGACGGCGCCTGCCGGCGGCTTTTTCCGTGTCGAGGTTTACGGCGTGACGTTTCCCGTTGAGGGCGGCGATGAGGCCTTTAGCGGCACCTATACGCTCGCCGACGGTTCGACCAAGAAGATTTCAAAAATTCCTTCCGTCGAGATCAAGGGTGTGACGGCCTTCGATAACTTCTTGGCCGATCTTAAGGAGCAGCCGTGGGTCGAGGCTTGGAACTCCAATATGTTCCTGCGCCTGTTCTTGAACCCGGTCATTTTGGTCCAGAGCCTGCCGATCGTCTTCAAGGGCTTCCTCATGTCGCTCTCGATCGTGCTTGTGGCGTTTCCGCTGGCAATTCCCTTCGGTTTCGCCCTATCGCTCATGCGCATTTCCAAGTCGCGCATCCTGCGCTGCCTTGCCGGTATCTACGTGAATATCATTCGCGGTACGCCGGCGTTCCTGCAGATCTATATCGCGTTCTTCGGTCTGCCGTTGGCCGGCGTCAAGGTTGATGACTACGTGCTCGGCGTCATCGTCATGGCCATGAATTCGTCTGCCTATCTGTGCGAGATCTTCCGTGCCGGTATTCAATCAATCCCCAAGGGCCAAAACGAGGCTGCTCGCTCTCTGGGCATGAATGCCTTCCAGACGCTGCTCTACGTTATGATTCCGCAGACGTTCCGCAATGTTTTGCCTACGCTGACCAGCGAGTTTATCTTGCTTTACAAGGATACGTCGCTGCTTGCCGCCGTGGGTGTGGTCGAGATCGTCATGAACGCCCGTACCATCGTGGCCACGACGGGCTCCATTACACCGTACGTGGTTGCCGCCCTGTTCTATCTGGTCATCACCCTGCCGCTCGCTCGCTTGGTGAGCGGTCTTGAGGCGAGGCTTTTGGGCACGACCGAGACCAAGAAGAAGCGTCCCGCCAAGAGCGCCGGACAGGTTGTCGCGACGCCTGCCGATCACATCGCCGGTCTGTAAGGAGGTCCTATCATGAGCGAAACCAATAACTCGAACGAGGTCGTCGTCAGTATCAAGAACCTCCAGAAGGCCTTTGGCGACAACGTGGTCCTGCGCGATATCGATCTGGATGTGCACAAGGGTGAGGTCGTTGTGGTCTTGGGCCCCTCGGGCTCGGGCAAGTCGACAATGCTTCGCTGCATCAATCGTCTGGAGCATCCCACGAGCGGCTCGATTATCGTCGAGGGTGTGGACGTGTGCGCCAAGGGCGTCGACCTTAACAAGGTGCGCACGCATCTGGGTATGGTGTTCCAGCAGTTCAATTTGTTCCCGCACCTCTCAGTCAAAAAGAACGTCATGCTCGCGCAGCAGAAGGTGCTCAAGCGCAGCAAGGAAGAGGCCGAGAAGATCGCCGTCGAGGAGCTGACCAAGGTCGGTCTTGCCGAGCGTATCGACTTTATGCCGAGCCAGCTCTCGGGCGGCCAGCAGCAGCGCGTTGCCATCGCCCGCGCCCTGTCGATGAACCCGCACGTCATGCTCTTTGACGAGGCCACCTCGGCGCTCGACCCTGAGCTCGTGCGCGACGTCTTGGGCGTCATGCGCGACCTGGCGCACGACGGTATGACCATGATCGTCGTGACGCACGAGATGGGCTTTGCCCGCGATGTCGCCGACCGCGTCGTCTTTATGGACGGAGGCGTCATTGTGGAAGAGGGTACGCCGAGCGAGGTCTTCGACCATCCTAAGAGCGAGCGCACCAAGGCGTTCTTGGGCAATATTTCGTAGCCGTTTTATATGACTGACATAGCAGAAAACGGGAGCCGGATGTGATCCGGCTCCCGTTTTTGTTGGGACGCGAATGTGTTTTGGTGCAGAGCGCGTTACGGGCGGAGCTCATTGCCGCTAGACGAGCTCGGCTCCAAGGGCGCGGCAGGCCGCCTCGCCCTCGTCGTCGGGCGCGTCGTAGCAGATGGTGGAGTCTACGACGTTGACGCCGGCCTCGTCGGCGTCGCCCTTCCAGTTGTCCATCCACTCGCCCTCGGCCCACGAATAGGAGCCAAAGAGGACGACCTTCTTGTCGCCGAGAGCCTCCTTAACCTCGTCCCACATCGGCTGGAACTCATCGTACTCGAGTTCCTCGGAGCCCATGGCTGGGCAGCCGAAGGCGAAGGCATCATATTCGGTGGCCTTGTCGGCAGAGAAGTCGGCGCAGGAGATGACCTCTGCCTCGGCGCCGGCATCGGTTGCACCTTCGGCAACGAAGTTTGCCATGGCCTCGGTGTTGCCTGTGCCGCTCCAGTAGACGACTGCGATCTTGCTCATGTTGAGTCCTTTCAGTTGTGCGGCAGGTTGCCGCGGCTTCTATGTTCTATCGGGTTGCCTGGGCAAGTTGCGCCAGGCTGCAGCCCTGCTGATAGACAAAGGTGAGGTATTGAGTGCAAGCGCGGTAGGCGTCAAACATCGCAAGCGCTTGCTCGACATTCGTGTAGACCTTCCAAGCTCCAAAGACCTTGTAGTTCTCGCCGCGCTGGACGATAAACTCGTGCACGTCGTCGTAGGGATATCCGAGGAAGTAGCCTATTTCGTGCGGAAACTCGCAGGTACAGTCGTTGCTGCAGCTAGCTTGCTGGGGTAGTGCGCATCGAGTCTGGCTACAGGCGCATTCCGCGACGTTATTGCTCGCGAGCGTGATGCGTGATGCCAAATGCACAAGGCATGTCGAAAGGTCTCTTGTGTCGTAGCCTTCCGAGGCGAGTGCCGTTTGGGCGCGAGGGTCTGCGAAATAGGTGGTGAGGCTTTTGGCTCGGTACATATACACGAGCGCTCCGCATGGCCGCCAGACCAAAACACTCAGGTGGATACCGAACGGGTCAAGCTCGCGATTGCACTGGGCGATAACGTTGAGCAGGCGTGCTCGGCGTTCTGCGATGGTTTCGGTTGCGGTCGAGCCGTCCCCGTGGGCATAGACTCCTGGATAGGTAAAGAGCGATGCCGGTTTGATGCCCGCGAGCGTGGGGGAGCAGTTGCGCACGACTGCCGCCTGAAACGTTGGGATGTCTATGGTTCGAGTCACGACGCTCCTTACGGATCTAAACTGTTAGCCTAGGAAAACTTATACACGAAAGTAAGCCTTGGTCAACTAAAAAGTTTGAAGAGGGAAACTAATTGACCGAACGGACATGATTTTGGGTTAAGAT
>CABQLK010000072.1 GCA_902465015.1 uncultured Collinsella sp. | reverse complement strand
AATCTAGATCTGTAACACCTGGCTGGTCATTTCACTCCTAACTGTTACAGATCGAGACAAAGATGATGGCTGGGTAGACAAAATCTCAATCTATAACACCTAGTCGAGTTTTCGGGTCCCACCTGTTACAGATTGAGACAAACAGGCCGAGCACGTCTACGCCCGCAAGTCCTTTACGCTGGAACGCTCGACCAACACGCCCGAGACGAGCGTACGGCTTCTGGAGCTCGGGGCTTCCAGGCCTGCGACGACCTCGTTAAGCGCACGGACGCCCAGCTCGCGGTGGCGAAACTTCACTGACGTCAGAATCGAGTTGGGAATCGTCTTGTAGAGCTCATCATCGAAGCCGATCACGGACACGTCGTCGGGCACACTCAGACCCTTGTCACGTAGAGCCATCATCACGCCGTTTGCCATGCAGTCGTTAGCAGCGAGGACCGCCGTGCAATCGGGTTTATCGGCAAGCACAAGGCCCGCGGCATAGCCGCTATCCGCATTCCAATCGCCTTGCAGAGGCTCGGGCGGCTCAATGCCACGTGCCTCGAGTGCCGCACGCCAACCTTTCATACGGCACTGGCTCGACAGCGACTCTTTCTTACCAGAGACGAAGTACACGTTCTTGTGACCATGATCCAAGAAGTACTCGCACGCCATGCGCGCACCACCCTCTTGATCGTCACTAACGGTAGAGCAGGTAGGATGCTCCATCGGCGTGATAATCACCGTCTTGAGGTCCTTCGGTGCCTCAAAGGTATCAAAGTCATCGACCATCTGACGCAGGTTGAAGATCATGCCATCAACAGGCAGCTGCGACATCCTGCGCGCCGCTTCGGCAAGGGTCATCTTCTCCCCCGCGCGCTTCTTAATCATCGTGAGCGCGAAGCCGCGTTCTTCGGCGGCATCGGCGATACCGTCAATCATGTCCACAGCGCCGCCCGACAAGTGGAACATCACCACGCCGATGCACCCGTAACGGCCCAACTTGAGTGAACGCGCGGCAAAGTTCGCCCGGAACCCAAGCGCTTCCATGGCAGCATGGACCCTATCGCGCGTCGACTCTCGCACGCTATCGGGCTCGTTGATCACGCGCGACACCGTCTTGAGAGAAACGCCCGCGGCAACTGCCACATCGTTCATTGAGACATTTTTCTTGTCCATCGTTGCCACTACTTCTCCAGTCGGTTTTGCATCGCTTGTTTTTTGCGTTCTAGCATACACTACCCGCCCGACTGACAAATCAGCCGTTTATCGGACGATATCGACCGTTCACCTGTAAATCCTTGTTGCTCTTCCAAAAATGTCTTACGTTGTCATTAACGAAATGACAACGTTGTCATTTCGCAATGCCTTCCTTACCCAGGAAGGTTTCCGGGCAGTCCTGACCATCCATCGACGACCAGTTCCATCCACATGCATCGCGCATCAAGCAGCAAAGGAGCTCTATGGACGCCATCGTAAAGATGCTCGAAAAGCATCAACCGTTCTTTGAGAAGATCTCGAGGAACATCTACCTCCAGGCCATCAAGGACGGATTCCTTGGGTGCATGCCCATTGTCCTTACCTCTTCGATCTTCCTGCTGATCGCCACCCTTCCCGGCGTAGTCGGCATCACGCTGCCCCAGCCGCTCATCGACTGGTGCAACAAGCTGTACAACTTCACCATGGGCGTCATGGGCATCATGGTTGCCGGCACCACCGCCAAGAACTTCACGGCTTCCATGAACCGTCGCATGCCCGCCGGCAAGGTGCTCAACGACGGTTCCACCATGGTGGCCGCCCAGTGCAGCATGCTTTTGCTCGCCGTTACGCAGTTCACCACCAAGCTCAACGGCTCCGAGCTTTCGGTCTTCGACTGCACCAGCATGGGCACGCGCGGTCTGTTCTCGGCCTATATCGCCGCGTTCATTACCGTTTGGGTCTATAAGTTCTGCGTCTCGCGCGATCTGACCATTAAGCTGCCCAAGGAGGTCCCGGGCGCCATCGCTCAGAACTTCCGCGACATCATCCCCTTTGGCGGTGCCGTCATCATCTGCGGCATCATCGATGTGGTTGTGCGTAACCTCATGGGCGTGCCGTTCTCCGAGCTGCTCATCAAGCTGCTCTCCCCGCTCTTCACTGCGGCAGAGACCTACCCCGGACTTATCCTTATCCAGGCGGCCACCGCGTTCTTCTGGTTCATCGGTGTCCACGGTCCTTCGATTGTCCAGCCGGGCATCGACCCCATCCGTCTTGCCAACCAGGCCGAGAACCTGCAGGTTCTGCTGGCCGGTGGCCACCCATCCCACTCCCTCACCTTTAACATGTCGCTCGTGGGTGAGTTCGGCGGCACCGGCGCCACGTTCATCGTGCCGCTCCTGCTGATTCTCTTTATGAAGTCCAAGCAGCTCAAAGCCGTCGGTAAGGCCTCGATTGTTCCTGTTGCCTTCGCCGTCAACGAACCGCTGCTCTTTGGCGCGCCGATGATCCTTAACCCCTACATGCTCATCCCCTTTGTTGCCGCCGGCTGCGTCAACGTAAGCGTTGCCAAGTTCTTTATCGACAATGTGGGCATGAACGGCTTCTCCTTCGTGGTGCCTTGGGCTACCCCTGCCCCCATCGGCATCTTCATCACCACGAACTTCCAGCTTATCGCTCTGGTGTTTGTTGCAATCATCATCTTGCTGGACGCCATCATCTACCTGCCGTTCTTGAAGGCATACGATAAGCTGCTCTGCGACCAGGAGGCCGAGCGCGCCGCCGAGCTGGGTCTTGAGTCCGATGGTGCCGCTGCCATCGCCGCCAACGCCTCTGCGCCCGCTGTCGAGCAGGCTACCGCTTCCGTCGAGACGACCGTTGCCGCCGCCGACAGCAAGCCTGTCGCCGAACAGCCCGAGCCCGCCTCCGACGCATCCGCTAAGAAGGATGTCGACGGTCTGAAGGTCCTCGTCCTGTGCGCCGGCGCCGGCACCTCTGCCATGCTTGCCAACGCCATCAAGGAAGGTGCTGCGCAGACCGGAGAGAATATTGCTTCCTCCGCAGGCGCCTATGGTCAGCACACTGCCATCATGGATCAGTACGACGTCATCGTGCTTGCCCCGCAGGTTCGTAGCTACTACAACGACATGAAGGCCGACACCGATCGCCTGGGCATTAAGCTGCTCGCCCCGCGCGGCAAGGAATATATCGACCTTACCCGCGACCCCGCTGGCGCCATCAAGTGGCTCCGCGAGAACCTCGACTAGTTTTCTCCCTCTGTTGGTGCCCGGATCCCCGGTTCGGGCACCTCTACCTATTCGTATCCCACAGAAAGGATGACTCATGACCAACCCCATGCAGTTCCCCGACGGCTTTGTGTTTGGCGGCGCCACCGCCGCTTACCAGGTTGAGGGCGAGACCCGTACGCACGGCAAGGGCAAAGTGCCCTGGGACGATTTCCTGGCTGCCCAAGGTCGCTTCTCCCCCGACCCCGCAAGCGATTTCTACAACAAGTACCCGGTCGATATCGACCTGTGCCAGCGTTTCGGCATCAACGGCATCCGCGTCTCCATCGCTTGGAGCCGCATCTTCCCCAACGGCACTGGCGAGATCAACACCGAGGGCGTTGCCTTCTATCACGAGCTTTTCGCCACCTGCAATAAAGCCGGCGTTATCCCCTATGTCACGCTCGATCACTTCGATACGCCCGAGGCCTTCTACCAGGACGGCGGCGAGGGCTTCCTGACGCGCGTGACGATCGACGCCTTTGTCGAGTACGCCAAGTTCTGCTTTGCCGAGTTCACCGAGGTCAAGCACTGGTTTACCTTTAACGAGATTCCCGCGACCGCCGAGGGCAGCTTTATCGTCGGCAACTGGCCGCACGGCGAGAAGTATCGCCTGGACAAGGCCTTCCAGCTCATGCACAACATGATGGTGGCCCACGCCAAGGCTGTCGTCGCCTTCCACGAGGGCGGCTTTGAGGGCGAGATCGGCATTGTCCAGAACCTGGAGCCCAAGTATCCCCTCGATCCCAACAGCGCTGCCGACTGCGAGGCAGCTCGCATGGCCGACGTCATCAACAACCGCTGGGTACTCGACGCCACCTTCCGTGGCCACTATGCAGCTGATACCTTGGAGGCTGCGACCAAGCTGGCCCATATCGCCGGCGGCGAGCTCGACGTCCGCGACGAGGACATCGCCGTGCTGACCGCCGCGCTCCCCTACAACGATTGCCTGGGCGTCAACACCTACAAGTGCCAGTTCCTGCGTGCCGCCGAGGGCGAAAACGACATCAACCACAATGGCACCGGCGACAAGGGCTCCTCGCGCTGGTTCCTCAAGGGCGTGGGCGAGTCATGCGTGCGCGAAGGCGTACCCACCACCGATTGGGACTGGATCATCTATCCCGAGGGCCTCTACGACCTGCTGCTCCGCATTAAGAACGATTACCCCAACTACAAGAAGATCTACATCACCGAGAACGGCATGGGCTATAAGGACGACTTTGAGGACGGCTTTATCGACGACGCCCCTCGCATCGACTACATGCGTCAGCATCTCGCGTGGATCCTCAAGGCGATCGACGGCGGCGTGAACGTCGACGGCTACTTTGTGTGGTCGCTGCAGGACCAGTTCTCCTGGACCAACGGCTACAACAAGCGCTATGGCCTGTTCTACATCGACTTCGAGACCCAGGCCCGCTATCCCAAGGCGAGCGCGTACTGGTACAAGAACGTCGCGGAGACCGGCCTGCTCATGGCCTAACTTCAGCCGCGCATCCCCTGTCGGCCGCATACGAATCCCTCCACGGGTTCGCATGCGGCTTTTTTGTTTTGGCTCGGCCCGTACAAGCCTTCGTCTCGATTTGTAACATCTAGCAGGGATTTTCAATCCTAACTGTTATAGATTTAGACGAACGGGCAACCAGGGCTGAAAGATCTCAATCTGTAACACGTAGCCCACTTTTAACCGTCTAACTGTTACAGATCAAGACAATAAGATAGTCAAATCCG
>CABQLK010000071.1 GCA_902465015.1 uncultured Collinsella sp. | reverse complement strand
GAAGAAACCAAAGAAAACTACTAAAAATTTGTATGACTTTGATTATGAATCAAACCAGCAGCCCTGACATAGCTGCAATGCAATTGCTACAAGAAAGGCCGCCCTTGCTGGCGGCCTTTCTTCTTGTTGCTAATCGCGCGTCAGCTTACGGTGAATACGATGCGGCTGGGCTGCGTCCTCACCCAGGCGCTCGATACGGTTGGCCTGATAGGCCTCAAAGTTGCCCTCGAACCAATACCAGTTGCCCGGATTCTCGTCGGTGCCCTCCCACGCCAGAATGTGCGTGGCGACGCGGTCCAGGAACATACGATCGTGGCTAATGACCACCGAGCAGCCCGGGAACTCGAGCAGCGCCGCCTCGAGCGAGGACAGTGTCTCGACGTCGAGGTCGTTCGTGGGCTCGTCGAGGAGCAGCAGGTTGCCGCCCTGCTTGAGCGTGAGCGCCAAGTTCAGACGGTTGCGCTCGCCACCGGAGAGTACGCCGGCGCGCTTCTGCTGGTCCTGGCCCTTAAAGCCAAAGCTCGCCACGTACGCGCGACTCGGAACCTCGGTCTCGCCGACCATCATGTGGTCCAGGCCGTCCGAGACGACCTCCCATAGGTTCTTATCGGGGTCGATGCCGGAACGGTTCTGGTCGACGTAAGAAATCTTGACGGTCTCGCCCACCTCGAGCTCGCCCGAAGTCAGCGGCTCCAAACCCACGATGGTCTTGAACAGCGTGGTCTTGCCCACACCGTTGGGACCGATGACGCCCACAATGCCGTTGCGCGGCAGGGTGAACGAAAGGTCATCGATGAGCACGCGGCCATCGAACTCCTTGTGCAGATGATGGGCCTCGAGCACCTTGTTGCCCAAACGCGGGCCCACAGGGATGCGGATGTCGGTCCAGTCGAGCTTCTGGCTTGCGCGGGCCTCGGCCTCCATCTCCTCGTAGCGAGCCAGACGGGCCTTGTTCTTTGCCTGGCGAGCCTTGGGCGAGCTGCGCACCCACTCGAGCTCGGCCTCCATGCGCTTGGCGAGCTTGGCGTCACGATTGCCCTGTGCCTCGATACGCGCGGCCTTGGTCTCCAGATACGTGGAGTAGTTGCCCTTGTAGGGATAAAGGTGACCGCGGTCGACCTCGCAGATCCACTCGGCAACGTTATCCAGGAAGTAGCGATCGTGCGTGACGGCAAGCACCGCGCCCTGGTAGTTGTGCAGGAAGTGCTCGAGCCACAGGATCGACTCGGCGTCCAGGTGGTTCGTGGGCTCGTCGAGCAGCAGCAGGTCGGGAGACTCGAGCAGCAGCTTGCACAGGGCCACGCGACGGCGCTCGCCGCCGGAAAGCACGTTGACCGGCATGTCGGAATCGGGCAGCTGCAGGGCGTCCATGGCCTGGCCGAGCTTGGAATCGATATCCCAGCCATCGGCGGCATCGATCTCGTCCTGGAGCTTGCCCATCTCGGCCATGAGGGCATCCATGTCGCAATCCGGGTCGCACATCTCCTCGCCGATCTTGTTGAAGCGATCGACCTTGGCGATCATATCGCCAAACGCCATGCGCACGTTCTCGATGACGGTCTTGTCATCGTCGAGCGGCGGCTCCTGCTGCAGGATGCCCACGGTGTAGCCGGGGGTGAGCCTGGCATCGCCGTTGGAGACCTCCTCGATGCCGGCCATGATCTTGAGCAGGGTCGACTTGCCCATGCCGTTGGGACCCACGACGCCGATCTTGGCACCGGGGTAGAAGCTCAGGGTCACGTCGTCAAGGATCACCTTGTCGCCATGGGCCTTGCGAGCCTGATACATCTGGTAGATAAACTCCGCCATATGTCTGTTCTATCCTTTCTACCTGCTGTTTCCCTATTCTTGATTCGCTTTAGTGGAAACGAAATGAGGGAACCAGCTCTGAAACTTAACGAAAAAGGGGCATGGTTGCCCACACCCCCTAATACTACCTGGGAAAAGTCCCCCGGAACATACTATGAACTGCGTACGCTAGTTTTCCGCAACCTTAACGAGCGGCTCGCTGCGATTTGCGCCACAACAGATACGAGTAGACGTAGACGGCTCCAACCGAACCAAACGCCAGAACCGCAATCACCGCGGCGACGACTTCACTCGAAAGCACGCTGCCTGCCACGCCCATCACAATCAGGCCAATACCCAGCACCATAAAGCAGGCGCCGCCAAAACGCTGCGTACGGCGCCAGTTCTCGGGATCGGCAAGCGCCCAAGGTGTCTTGATACCGAGCGTATAGTTCTGCTTCACACGCGGCAAGTAGTTGCCTACGCCGATGAACAGCAAACCGACAACACCGGAAATCAGCACGTTAACCGAACCGACCGCCGGCACCACGCCCCAGACCGTAAGCTCTCCCAGCCAGCTTATGGCGCACATGAACAAGGTGAAGGCGATTACGAAGCCCTGGTAGAACTTGCCCGAGGTTCTATATGCCTCACCTTTGGGGTCGATGCGCGGCACCACGCAGAACATTGCGAGAAGCGCCAGAGGCAGCACGCCGAGCGCGGAGGCCATCCAGCTAGGACCCCAACCGTCGACGGCGCCGTTCGCGCCCCAGTGCGTGGGAATCTGCGCAGGCAAGCTCGGCATCACCATGAGATGCGCTACGACATTGGCGACGCACAGAGCGACCAGCGCAATCCACACGCGCGACGATACCCCCGTGGGGTGAATGCCCTTGTTTTCGTTATTCATCCTTATCACCTTCAGTGTTTGTAAAGCCCATAAACCAGCCAATTAAATCCTGCATGACGGTGGTGTTTAAGCTGTATACGATGTTTTGGCCATGGCGCTCGTCGGTCACCAACCCGGCGTTTTTGAGCGTCGCCAAGTGATGGCTCAGCGACGGCTTACTGATATCGAAATGCTCGGCAAGCTCCCCCGCCGTGCAATTGCCCTCGCGCAGCAACTCCAAAATGCGCCGTCGCGTTGGATCGGCAAGCGCCTTAAAACCCTCTCCCGGCATAGGACCTCCTCTCATCATCTCTCATGACGCGCACACTATACTCGATATTTAGATGTTTGTCTAACTATCTAATACAGGAACATCTATAGAACATTCGTTCGTATTGAGCTACAATGGAAGTTGAAGCAGATGGGCCAGCTCCCTCTATCCGAGAAGGAGATGGACTATGAGTATTGACGATGTCCTGACGTTGTTATTGCTTGTAATCGCGGCTGTGGAGCTCGGCATCCACATTGGAGGTCGAATGAAATAGCCGCCCCCGCGTAATGCGAAGACGGCCACTTCTCACGCCAAAAACGTGTTTCGGAGTTGGCTAACCCGCGGCAACGGGTGCCATCTGCTTCATCTTATGCGAATCCCTGCCCCATTTCAACAATCACCTAGGGCTCAAATGGAATCGTGATAATACCTATAATGGCGATAGCTAAAACACGACCTGCTTCCCCATCGGAGGATATTTATGACCGAAACCGCTGCCGCAGCCGCCATCGAGACACGCGACACCAAGCTCGAGATCATCATGGGCCGCGAGGCACTCGATAAGCTCGCCGATGCTACGGTGTTGGTGCTCGGCTGCGGAGGCGTGGGCTCCAACTGCTGCGAGGCACTCGCCCGCGGCGGCATTGGTCATTTCGTCATTCTGGACAAGGACATCGTCGCGCCCAGCAATATCAATCGCCAGGCTATCGCCTTTCACAGCACCATCGGCAAGCGCAAGGTCGATGTTATGGAAGCCATGATCCACGACATCAATCCCACCGCCACCGTTATCAAACGCACCGAATACCTGCTGAGCGACAACATCGACGAGTTCTTCGCGAGCGTTTTGGAGCAGACGGACGGCAAGCTCGACTACGTCGTCGACGCCATCGACACCATCTCGGCCAAGCTCACCATTGCCAAATATGCTCAGGACCACGACATTCGTTTGGTTAGCTCCATGGGCGGGGCCAACAAGCTCCATCCCGAGTGCCTCCGCTTTGCCGACATTTTCGATACGGTACGTGACCCCATGAGCCGCATCATGCGCAAAGAATGTAAGAAGCGCGGAATCAAGAGTCTGCACGTGCTGTTTAGCTGCGAGGAATCGGTTAAGACCCAACCCCGCGACCCGTCCAACATCCACGAGCGTACCGAGTTGGGCACTGCCAGCTATATGCCGCCCATCATGGGCCAGATGATTGCCGGCGAGGTTATCCGCCAGATCAGTGGGCGCGGCACCGAGCGCGTACGCGCCGATGGCCAGCGCCTGGACTAGCAGAATGTCCTGCGATGGAACCGCAATTCTTTGACACGCATTGTCATCTTGATTTGATGCTCGGCCCCGATGCTGCAGCCAGTGAGTCGGCGGCGTTGGGTCTGGGGCTCTTTGACTGCGGGGTCGACCCACGCGACTTTTCGGCCGCAAACGAGCGCGCCCGTCGCCTACCAGGCGTCATCGCTGGCGTTGGGCTCCACCCCTGGTGGCTCGCCGACGGCCGCTGCGGTCCTGCCGAAGTCGATCTGCTTTGCGAAGTTGCTGCCCAAGAGCGCTACATCGGCGAGGTGGGACTCGACTTTTCCGCACGCTTTGCAGGAAGCGAGCCGCTACAAATACAGGCGCTTGACCGGCTCTGCGATGCGCTCGTGCAGCATCCTCTTGTCGGGCGTGTGATATCAATTCACGCCGTTCGTTCGGCAGGAGCCGTACTGGACGTCCTCGAATCGCATGGACTACTCATCCCAAACTCCGACTCCCCCGCTATCATCTTCCACTGGTTTAGCGGCACTTCGGACGAACTCGCCCGCGCGCGTAATGCGGGCTGTAGTTTTTCCGTCAACGAACGCATGCTTGCGTCTAAACGTGGACGCGAATATGCCCGACAGATTCCACTCGACCGTCTACTGCTCGAGACCGATGCGCCAGCCGAGCCAAACACAGAAACAAGCGCACAGTCGCTCATCAGATCGCTCACAAGGACCTCGATGCGCATTGCCTCACTCAAAAACTGTGACGCTAAGCACATTGAGTCGGCAGTTTTAGCAAATGCGCGCTCTGTATTTGACCTTCGCTAACCCCTGTGGGCAAAAAATGCCAAATATGAGTACTGCTACCGGAATGGATACATTACTTTTAACTTCCCAACCGCCAGAATAATC
>CABQLK010000070.1 GCA_902465015.1 uncultured Collinsella sp. | reverse complement strand
AAATGTTTATCTAGCTGGGAAAACAGTGCCATTCAAACATGGGCCGATTACCTATAATTCCTTCGAACATTAAAGTTGGGAGGAAACCGGCTTATGGAACAAAAGGCCAAGGAGGCAGCTTCGCACGCTGCGATTCCTGTGAGCATCTCGGCGATGCTCGTCACGCTGGGCGTGGTGTACGGCGATATCGGCACCAGCCCTATGTATGTAACCAAGGCGCTCGTTGCCGGCAACGGCGGCATCGGAAGCGTCACGGAGGAGTTCGTGCTCGGCGCGCTCTCCCTTGTCGTGTGGACGGTCACGCTGCTGACCACCATCAAGTATGTGCTCATCTCGCTGCGCGCCGATAACCATGGTGAGGGCGGCATCTTTGCCCTGTACAGCCTGGTCAAGCGCTGCGGCAAGTGGCTTATCATCCCCGCCATGCTGGGTGGCGCCGCGCTGCTCGCCGACGGCATCCTGACGCCGGCCGTTACCGTTACCACGGCCATCGAGGGCCTGCGCACCATCCCGGCGGTCCATGCCGTGCTGGGCGATGACCAGGGCCGCGTCGTCGCCATCACGCTCGCCATCATCATCGTGCTCTTCTTGGTACAGCGCATCGGTACGGCCAAGATCGGTCACGCCTTTGGCCCCATCATGACGCTGTGGTTCCTGTTCCTGGGCGGCACGGGTCTGTTCTTCGTCTTCCAGCACCCCGCCGTGCTGCTGTGCCTCAACCCGGTGCGCGGCATCGCCTTTTTGCTGAGCCCCAACAACCACGCGGGCATCATGATTCTGGGCAGCTGCTTCCTCGCCACCACCGGTGCCGAGGCGCTCTACTCCGACATGGGCCACGTCGGCCGCGGCAACATCTACGCTACCTGGCCGTTCGTTAAGTGCTGCCTGCTGCTTTCCTATATGGGCCAGGGCGCTTGGCTTATGAACAACGCTGCCAACCCCGAGCTCATGGGCATTGCCGACCTCAACCCGTTCTACCAGATGCTCGCCCCGGGCCTGCGCCCGTTTGCCGTCGGCCTTTCCACCGTCGCGGCCATCATTGCCTCGCAGGCGCTCATCACCGGCGCATTTTCGCTGGTGTCCGAGGCCAGCCGTCTGGACCTCATGCCGCACATGCAGGTCTTCTACCCTGCCGAGACCAAGGGCCAGCTCTACATCCCCATGGTCAACAACGTCATGCTTGTCGGCTGCGTCATCGTGGTGCTGCTGTTCCAGAACTCGGCGCATATGGAAGCCGCGTACGGCCTTGCCATTACGCTGACTATGATGTGCACCACGCTGCTGCTCTTCTTCTACCTGCACGAGGAGCGCAAGCTCAAGGTTGCTCCGTGGATCTTCGCGGCCTTCTTCCTTTTGCTCGAAGGCTTCTTCTTCGTGAGCTCGCTCACCAAGTTCTTCCACGGCGGCTACTTCACCATCCTCATGGCTGCACTCATCATGGGCATCATGGTGTGCTGGTACAACGGTACGGCTGTTGAGCAGCGCCAGTTTACGCTGCTGCCGCTGCGCAGCTACCTGCCGCAGCTCAAGCGCCTGCGCGATGACGATCGCTACGAGCGCCTGAGCGACAACATCGTGTACCTGACCAAGGACACCCATACCGATTACATCGACCGTGATATCGTCTACTCGATCTTGGACAAGCATCCCAAGCGCGCCCGCGCCTGGTGGTTTGTGAATGTCGAGACCATGGACGAACCGCACACCTTTGCCTATTCGGTCGAGACGTTCGGCACCGACTACGTGTTCCGCGTGCATCTGTACCTGGGCTACAAGATCAACCAGCGCGTCAATGCTTACCTGCGTCAGGTCGTTCAGGACCTGGCCGCCACCGGCGAGCTGCCGGCGCAGACGCATGACTACTCGGTCTACAAGGATCCGGGCAACATCGGTACGTTCAAGTTCGTCCTGATTCGTAAGCTTCTGGCGCCCGAAAGCGACGTGGAGCCCAGCGAGCGCACGGCCATCACGCTCAAGTACATCATCCGCCGCGCCGCCGGCACGCCTGCGCGTTGGTACGGCCTGGAGAACTCCAACGTGAGCTTTGAGTACGTGCCGCTGTTCACCAAGTTCAAGGCCGTGAACAAGATGCAACGCCTGGCTCCCAACGAGCGGCCGTAGACGTCGGCGGCTACACGGAGTTGGTTTTTGATGGATAAGCATGAGGCCGGGGAGGTAAACATGGATACAAAGGCGCTCGATGGCCGTGAGGCGGTGGTCGAAATGGTGCGTGAGGCGCGCGTCGACGCCGCCGAAGATCGGTTCTTTACGAATCGTGCCAACATGGACATGGCCGACCGCGTGATCTCGATCGTGGCACTGGTATTTGGAGCGGTGTGCGTGTGTGCCCTGCTCGCGCACGTGCTGTTTGTCTAGCGACCGCCGGTTGCAAAGGCTATACACTTGGAACCACCACAAGGGAAACCACCACAAAGGTGCCTGTCCCTTTGTGGTGGTTTTTGTTTTTGAGAGAGGGGCGGGGCGCTGATGGACGTCCGTACGGACGGCGATATTGCCGATAACTTTTGGTGGCGGCGCACAACGCTGACGCGCCGCACTCCTCTGTATGACGCCTGCGTATCGGTGGGGCTGCTGGTCGCGGCGACGATTGTGGGTGCGCTGCTCGACCATCCGGGTCTCGCGCCGAGCATCATGATCGTCTATGTGTTCGCCGTTCAGCTGTGCGCATTCTTTACCTGGAGTCGCCTGTATTGCTTGCTGAGCTCGGCTGCCGCCGTGGCGCTCTACAACTTCTTGTTTGTCGACCCGCGCTACTCGCTGTCGCTTATCGACCGCGTCTATCCCGGCATGTTCTTCATCATGTTCGTGGTCTCGCTTGTGTCGAGCTCGATTGCGTTGGCCCTGCGCCGCGCCTTGGCACAGGCTGCCGCTAGCGACCGCCGCACGCATATGGTGCTCGAGACCAACCGCATGCTGCAGCGGTGTGCCGATCAGCAGCAGATTGTGCATGCCATGGCAACGCAGCTGGCGCGTCTTTCGGGCTGTCCGGTCGTGTGGTACAGCGCCGACGCCGACGATGATGACCTGCTGCCGCGTGCGACGTACACGGCCGTGGGCGATGCCGCGCCGGTGCACGAGCTGGCGCCGCAGATGCCGCCGCGGCTCTCGGCGTCCGCCTATGTGGGAACGCCGCTCGATGCCACCTATGGCGGCTCGGCGTTTTATGGCATCTACCTGACGGTTCGCACGGGCGACGGCTTCGTGCGCTCGGGCGACCCCGCCTCGGTGGTGGGCGTGCTGGCTATCGTTGCCGAGCCCGACGTGCTGACGCACGAGGAGCGGACACTTGCCGATGCCATCGTGAGCGAAGGCGAGCTGGCACTCGATCGCGCCCGCGCCATGGAGGCCCGCGAGGAGGCGGCGGTGCTCGCCAAAAACGAGCAGCTGCGCGCCAACCTGCTGCGCTCCATCTCGCACGACCTGCGCACGCCGCTCACCAGTATTTCGGGCAATGCCGATGTGCTGCTCGACCAGGGCTCGACCGGCACCGCCGTGCTCGATAGCCAGACGCGCCGCGGCATGCTTCTGTCCATTCGTTCGGATGCGCAATGGCTCAACGCCACCGTCGAGAACCTGCTCGCCATCACCAAGCTCGAGGGCGGCGGTATGCGCCTGTCGACCACGCTCGAGCTCATGGACGATATCGTTGAGGAGGCGCTGCGCCACGTGAACCCTGCCGTGCGCGAGCACGACCTTAAGGTGGTGGCGTGCGATGAGCCGGCGCTCGTCAACGTCGATGCGCGTCTGATGGTGCAGCTGGTGGTCAATCTGGTGAACAACGCCATCACCTATACGCCCGCAGGCTCGCATATCATGATTTCGATTAGCGTCGACGATGGACGCGTGGCGTGCTCGGTGGCCGATGATGGTCCGGGCATCGCACCCGAGGACCGCGAGCGGATCTTTGAGTCGTTCTATACCGCCAACCATGGTCTGGCCGACAGCCATCGCAGCGTGGGCCTGGGTCTTTCGCTCTGCCGCTCCATTGCGCTGGCACATGGCGGTAGCATAGAGGTTGCCGCGGCGGATCCGCACGGCTCAGTCTTTACGATTGAACTTCCCGCCGCCGACGTTTCGTTTGATAAGGAGTAGCGCTGTGCCGAACTCTGCCGTGAAACCACTCATCTTGGTCGTTGAGGACGACCCCGCCGTTCGCAATCTTATCGTTGCCGCGCTCGAGGCGCACGGCTTGCGCCATATGGCCGTGGAGACCGCCCATGCCGCCATCGCCGCTGCCTCATCGCAGGCACCGAGCATCGTGCTGCTCGATCTGGGCCTGCCCGATATGGACGGCGTCAAGGTAGTGGAGTCGGTGCGCGCATGGTCGGGCATGCCGATCATTGTGGTCTCGGCGCGCAGCGAGGATGCGGACAAGATTCGCGCACTCGATGCCGGCGCCGACGACTACCTGACCAAGCCGTTTTCGGTCGAGGAGCTGCTCGCGCGCATTCGCACGACGCTCAGGCGCCTTTCGTATGCGCAAACGGGCGGCGTTGCCTCCGAGGGCTCGTTCGATACCGGCGAGCTGCATATCGACTTTGATGCCGGCATCGCCACGATGGATGGCGAGGAGCTGCATCTGACGCCGATCGAGTACAAGCTCCTGTGCCTGCTGGCGCATAACGCCGACAAGGTGCTGACGCACCAGTTTATCCTGCACGAGATTTGGGGCACGGCAACCAAGAGTGACCTGGCGAGCCTGCGTGTCTTTATGGGCACGCTGCGCAAGAAGATTGAGTCCGACCCCGCGCATCCGCGCTATATCCAAACGCACGTGGGTATCGGTTACCGATTGGTCACCCAAGGCTAGATCGCCAACCACCATCCCACTATGAGTTGCGGTGAAATACGGTCTAAATTTGCCTAATTCCAGGCAAAGTGGGGTGCGGACGATTTCTTGGACCGCGCCTAGGCGTATCCAAGCTTCCTGCGGTACTCCGTCGGGCTCAGCCACCCGAGGGACTTCTTGATGCGCCCGTCCCGATAGTACACGAGGTAGGCCTCGAGCCTCCCCATGAACTCCTCGGCCGTCACGCCCTCCCAGTCCCTGTAGCGGAAGAACTCGTTCTTGAGGCGCCCGAAGAAGCCCTCGCAGGCCGAGTTGTCCGGGCTGCAGCCCTTCGCGGTGTTAGCGCTAATCTAAAATTGACCACTTTCGCAAACGCATCTCGCCGAATGCGC
>CABQLK010000069.1 GCA_902465015.1 uncultured Collinsella sp. | reverse complement strand
AAGAATCGCAAGACGATTGATTTCTTCGCCCGCTATGTCGAGACAATCGTTACGGAATTGGGCGATCTGGTCGATTTCTGGCTGCCTTTTAACGAGTTCAATGCAGCGCGTTTTTCGCCTTGGGATGGGGTCTGTCTGGTCAAAGACGAAGAGGGGGAGAACTTCGATCGAGCCATCTTCCAGTGCCTGCACCACGAGTTCGTTGCCAATGCGCGTGCCGTCGAGATTGTCCATCGTCTTTCGCCCGATACTCCCGTTGGCGGCATGATCGCTCGATTCTGTACGTATCCCGCCACCTGCCGTCCCGAAGATAACATGCAGACTATTCACGACGACCAGTATTCCAACTGGTTCTATACGGATGTGATGGCTCGTGGAAAATACCCCGCTTATATGAATCGCTATTTCGACGCGTGCGATATCGAGATTCAAATGGAGCCGGGCGATGAAGAGCTCATCGCTCGCAACACGGTCGACTTCCTGGCCTTCTCGTACTACTTTTCCCAGGTATCCACCTGCGATCAGGGATGGGAGAAGACTGCGGGAAATCTGGTCATGGCAAACAAGAACCCTTATCTCGAGACGAGTGAGTGGGGCTGGCAGCTCGATCCCATTGGCCTGAGGGTTACCCTTAACCAGATGTATGACCGCTATGGGCTGCCCCTGTATATCGCCGAGAACGGCCTCGGTACATCTGATGTAGTCGAGGAGGATGGCAGCATCCACGACGAGTATCGAATCGATTATTTGCGCCAGCACATAAAGTGCCTTAAGGAAGCGGTGATCGATGGCGTTGACGTGCGCGGATACATGATCTGGGGATTCATTGACCTTGTTGCCTGCGGTCCTCTTACGATGGACAAGCGCTACGGGCTTATCTATGTCGATCTGGATAATTGCGGCAACGGCACTGCGGAGCGCTCGCGTAAAGACTCTTTCTATTGGTATCAGAAATGTATCGCCACTAATGGCGAGGATCTTGGGTAGGAGTGATTGTCGTGGCAGACAAGAAGGAACTGGCCGCTCGTGTCCTCGAGCTCGTGGGCGGCGCCGATAACGTTGTTATGGCAACGCACTGCATTACAAGGCTCAGATTCAACCTGAAGGACGATAGCAAGGCAGACCTTGAGGCCCTTAAGACGCTTGACGGCGCCTTGGGCGCGCAGGTTAAAGACGGACAGTGGCAAGTTATCATCGGCGCCAGCGTGGGGTCGGTATATGACGAATTGGAGCCCATGCTAGGTGACAGGATGGGTGGCGAGGTCTCCGCCGACGCCGAGCAGCCTGAGCTCCAAAAAGGTTCGGCTCGCGTATTCGATATCATCACCGGCATCTTCTCCGCTATCATTCCCGCACTGGTGGCGGGAGGCATCGTAAAGGGCATCCTGGCTGCTATCGCGGCTTTTGGAATCGACACGGGTGCCGGCGACTTTGCGATATTCAATATGATTTCGGATATCCCGTTCTACTTCTTGCCGTTTTTGCTGGCAATGTCTACAGCTGATAAGTTCCGGGTCAACCGTTCGCTTGCGCTTTGTGTTGCCGGATCGCTGATGTACCCGACCATTGTCAACGCTGTCGGTACGGGCGAGACGCCTCTTGCGCTGTTCGGTTTTACGGTGCCGATTTTTAGCTACGCCGATTCCGTGTTCCCGGTCATCTTTGGCGTCATTGGCTTGTCCTTTGTATATCGCGCAATCGACAAGGTCGTGCCGGATCTTTTTAAGCTCGTTGTCGTCCCGGCACTCTCCCTTGCTATCGTGATTCCGGTCAACCTGTTTGTGCTCGCTCCGATTGGTGCCTGGTGCGGTCTTGGTCTCGCCAACGGTATCGTTTGGCTATTCTCGACGTTGGGCCTTGTTGCCGGTTTTCTGCTGGGCTTCTTTATGCCGCTTATTGTGCTCTTCGGCATGCATCAGTCAACGAGCCCTATCCAGATTTCCAATATCGCAACGCTTGGGTATGACTATCTGCTCCCGATCTCTTTCTGCCATAACCTCGCCGAAAGCGGTGCGTCTTTTGGTGCGGCCCTGCGCATGACCGACGAAAAGCTCAAGTCCGCTGCAATGACGTGCGCCTTCTCAGCATTTATGGGAATTTCCGAGCCCGCCTTGTTTACCGTTCAGGTTCCTAACAGGACTCCGCTTATCGCTGCGATGATCGCGGATGGTATTGGCGGTGCGCTTACCGTTGTTCTCGGCGCAAAGTGCTTCGGCTTTGTTATGCCCGGCATTACCTCGTTGCCCGTTTATGCCGATCCAAGCGGCAATCCCATGAACCTGATCATGATTGTCGTCTGCATCGCTTTGACTTGGGTTATTTCCGCGACGCTCTCGTTTGCGCTCTATGGTCGTTTTGACAAAAAGTAACGACGTTTTGAGATAGACAATATTAATCGGCCGCTCGCCGGGGAATCGTTCTGCGACGCCCCGGCGAGCGGCATTTTATTGGTGGGGCGTGTCGTGTCGCCAACGGCGGCATGCCGCCTCGCCGCGCTAGTTGCGTCTGTCGCCTCCGTTGGCGCCCTGACGCCCCTGTGCCGCGCGATTGCGACCGGCAGTGTTCTGCGCGCGGGACATACCGCCGTATCCCTTGCTGCCCTTAGGCCCCTTGCCGGCACCACCAGCGCCGCCGTGGGCCTTACCGCCCTTCTTGCCGGTGCCATGCCCGCCGCCGGCAGACGTCTCGCCCGGGCGCGGCGGCACGGGACGGATCAGGCAATGCTTGGTGTAGCCGATCAGGTCGCGACGCCCGGCCTTCTCCAGCGCCTCGCGCACGAGCTTGTAGTTCTCGGGTTTGCGATACTGAATCAGCGCGCGCTGCATGGCCTTTTCGTGCGGGTCGCGCGCCACATAGATCGGCTCCATGGTGCGCGGGTCCACGCCGGTGTAGTACATGCACGTCGACATGGTGGACGGTGTGGGGTAGAAGTCCTGCACCTGCTCGGGCATGTAGCCCATGTCGCGCACGGCTTCGGCAAGGTCCACGGCTTCCTTCATGGTCGAGCCGGGGTGGCTCGAGATCAGATACGGCACCACGTACTGCTTGAGTCCGTATTCGCGATTCAAGCGTTCAAATTTACGGCAGAATGCGTCGTAGACAGCTCGGCTCGGCTTGCCCATCACGGACAGTACCGCGTCGCTCACGTGCTCGGGCGCTACGCGCAGCTGGCCCGAGACATGGTGTTCCAGCAGCTCGCGTAAAAACTCGTCCGAGGCATCGGCCATGGTGTAGTCAAAACGGATGCCGCTGCGCACGAAGACCTTCTTGACGCCCGGCAGCTGGCGCAGGTCGCGCAACAGCTGTGTGTAGCCGCTCTCGTCGACCACCATGTTCTTGCACACGCTCGGCCACAGGCAGCGCTTGTTCTTGCACACGCCGTGCTTGAGCTGCTTGTCGCAGGCGGGGCGGCTAAAGTTGGCCGTCGGTCCGCCCACGTCGTTGATGTAGCCCTTAAACTCGGGATCGCGCGTGAGCAGCTCGGCCTCGCGCATGATCGAGTCGTGGCTGCGCATCTGCAACACGCGGCCCTGGTGGAAGGTGAGGGCGCAAAACGAGCACTCGCCAAAACAGCCGCGGTTGGAGCTAATGGAAAACTTGATCTCGGCAAAGGCCGGCACGCCGCCCGCCGCGTCGTAATCGGGATGCCAATCGCGTGCGTAGGGGAGTTCGGCCACCTCGTCCATCTCGTCGGTGGTGAGCGTCGTCGACGGCGGGTTCTGCACCACATAGACGTTGTTGGGGTAGGGCTCTACCAGGCGATGGCCGGTGATGGGGTCCATGTTCTGCTGCTGCACGTTAAAGCTGCGCGCGTAGTTGAGCTTGTCGGCGGCAAGGTCGTCCCAGCTGGGCAGCAGGTCGTAGTCGTAGACCTCATCGAGCGAGCTGGTGCGGTAGACGGTGCCATTGATATAGGTGATCTGGTCCACGGGCAGTCCCGCGTCGAGCGCGTCGGCGATCTCGACGATCGCGTGCTCGCCCATGCCGTAGATGAGGATGTCGGCGCCCGAGTCGAGCAGTACCGAGCGCTTGAGCTTGTCCTGCCAGTAGTCGTAGTGGGCCAGACGGCGTAGGCTCGCCTCGATGCCGCCGATGATGATGGGGGCATCCTTGAACGTCTGGCGGATGAGGTTGCCGTAGACCGTGACGGCACGATTGGGACGGCGCCCCTCCTCGCCACCGGGGGTATAGGCGTCGGTGTGGCGGCGATGCTTGGTCACCGAATAGTGGTTGACCATGGAGTCCATGTTGCCGGCACTGACGAGAAAGCCTAGGCGCGGCTCGCCGAGCACGGTGATGCTGGCGGGGTCGGTCCAGTCGGGTTGGCAGATGATGCCCACTTTGTAGCCGTGCGCGTCGAGGACGCGACTGATGATGGCCATGCCAAAGCTGGGATGGTCCACATAGGCGTCGCCGCAGATGTAGACAAAGTCGCACTGGTCCCAGCCGCGCGCATCCATGTCGGTGCGGCTGACGGGGAGGAACTTATCGCGGCCCGGTCGCCAGGGGCGGGCGGGCGTCGCTTGGGAATGCTTGGTGCGGGCGACCGTGGCCTGCGCCTTACCGCCGCGCTTTTGCTGCTGGCCCTGTTTGCCCTGCTGACTGCGCTGGTTGTTCTGAGCGTGCTGAGGCTTTTTTGCCACGATCCCTCCCGGTGTCTGTATGCTGCACGTAATTGTAACCAGTCTTTTTGGGACGGGGCTAAAAAGACTGGGGGAGTACATGAGCTGGGGGATCGGCGCGTCGATACGGGGATCGTTTGTTTCCAGACTGTGTATCTGCGCGTTGGAGAACCCGTCTCGCGCGCACGCCATGTTGTCAATGGGTTACAGTATGAACGGCGGCTATGTTTCCGCCAACGCACGAGAGAGTCGTCAACAAGGAGGATGCACGACGATGCAGCGTGCCAAACAGATATCGGAGTCTATTGAGCTGGGCATCATCTTGGCGCTCGCCGGTGGCTTTATGGACGTCTATTCGTACATTGGGCGCGATCATGTTTTCGCCAACGCGCAGACAGGCAACATCCTGCTCGTGGGCGTGAGCATCTCGGAGGGCAACTGGGCACTTGCGGGACGCTACTTCTTCCCCGTGGTGTCGTTTGCCGTGGGCATTATGCTTGCCGACCTGGTGCATGAGCGGTTTGGCAGCGTGATTCACTGGCGCCAGGTAACGGTGTTCTTTGAAGCTGTCATCTTGCTGGGCGTGAGCTTTATCCCGGGCGGCAATTTCAATCTGCTCGCCAACTGCCTCACTTCGTTTGCCTGCGGTATGCAGGTAGAGAGCTTCCGCAAGATCCACGGTCACGGCATCGCTACGACCATGTGCATCGGCAACTTGCGCAACGCGCTGCAAAACGTGGACGATTACATCATCACCCACAGGCGCGGCTTTTTGGAAAACGGCCTGCTGTACTTTGGCGTGATCTTTACCTTTGTGTTTGGCGCCGTGTTGGGCAACTGGTGTATTGAGCGCATGGGCCTGCACGCCATCGTCGTGGCGAGCTTGCTGCTGTTTGTCGCGTTTGCCATCATGTTCATCGACCGCGAGCGCGACTTGCACAGGAAATGGGCCCGCATCATAGCTGACTGGCAGACCGCGAGTCTTAAGCGCTAAGGTGCATGTTCGTAACAACATCCAGGAGCCAGAAAAAACTATCCAGCTCCTGAATGTTGCTACGAACTGCTTTTTGCGATTTATTCGAGATGCTCTTCAATCCGAGCCCTAAGAAGGGCAATGGCTGTAGGTATTCCAATTGCGGCGGCTAATTCGGCTTTATCCAAAACCTGTATGCTAAAGCACGATTGTTTATCACATTGAAGGACGATAACTGAAGATAGTTTCACT
>CABQLK010000068.1 GCA_902465015.1 uncultured Collinsella sp. | reverse complement strand
ACGCATGCATCCCCGCCCCTTTCGCATCGAGCAATTATGTCGGCGATCCGCATCGCTGCGTCCGCGCTACCCGCGCTGCGGACCCGCGGCAGCCACGAGCGGCTCTAGCCCCAGCTCGCGCGCGTAATCCTCCTGCGTAAAGACTTCGACCAGGTCAAACGTATCGGTTGCATCGTCAAACGCAAAGTGCAGCACCGAGCAGTTGCCCGGCACACGGTCGCGCTCGTCTGCCGCCGCGCCCTTCACGTGATCCATAAACTCCTTGATAGCCGAGCCATGACTTACCGCGAGCACGCACACATGGTCCGGACGCTGCATAAGCTCGGTCAGCGTCGCCACCATGCGCTCGCGCACCTGCATCTGGCCCTCGCCGCCAAACTGACGATAGAAATCGCGCCACGGGCGCTCGGGCATAAGCATCACGCGCTCGGCCTCAAAGTCGCCAAAGAACCACTCGCGCAGGCCGTCCAGGCGCTCGTACGCCAAGCCCGGCCACAAGTTGGCGATAGTCTGCTCGGTGCGATGAAGTGTGGAGGTGTAGGCATGATCGGGCTCAATGCCGCGCGCACGCAAAAACATGCCGGCACGCGCCGCCTGATCGCATCCCAACTGCGTAAGCGGCGAGTCACTCCAGCCCTGAATAATGCGCTTAAGGTTAAATATCGTCTGTCCATGACGAACCAGATACAGGTCTTTATTCATAGGGGTCCTTTCGTTCGTTACCAATCAAGGAGCGAAAACGCCCCGTCGCAATAGCCAAAATGAAGCACGGCACCGTTGTCGGGTAGCTCTCCCCTGCCAGTCACATACTCAAGAAACACCTGGCAGGCTGAGCCGTGGGAAACCACCAGCACGCAGTCGTGCTGCGGCCTGGTCATGATGCGGGACAGCGCCGCGACCATGCGCACCCGTAGCTCGCCTTCAGACTCGCCACCAAAGGCAACCGGATAATCGCCCCAGGGTTGCGTCGGCATCTCGCGGTTTGATGTGCCCTCCAACGATCCCAAATGCCACTCGCGCAGGTCATCGACCAGCTCTATGGAACAGCCCTCGCCAACGATCAGCTCTGCCGTACACCGCGCCCGCCCCAACGGAGACGAATACACATGGTCAAAGGTCACGCCGCGGTCCTCGAACGCCGCGCGCGTCGCCAGCGCCTGCTCGCGCCCGCGCGCCGTAAGCGGCGAATCGTGCCAGCCCTGCAAAATGTTCTTCACATTGAACTCAGTCTGCCCATGACGCACCAAATACAGATCGGCCACATGCCCTCCCCTCGCACCACCGCAAAGGAGACAGCACCTTTGTGGTGGTTTTACCGCCGGATCACGCCGCGGTGACGCTCAACTACACCAGCACGTCGACGAGCGAACGCTTGGGTACGTGGTGCACCTGTGCCTCGTCGCGCCAATAATTGATGGAGCCGTCGGGGTTAGAATCGATCGCATCGATCACCTGTGTCTCGGCCGGAACGCCAAACGCCATGATCAGCTTGAGCTCATATTTGTCGTTATCGAGCCCCATGGCATCGATCGCGCGGGGCGTAAAGGCCTTGAACATACAGGCTGCCACCTCAGGCGTGGCGCTGCGGGCGGCAAGCATCATCGTCTGCGCGGCAATGCCCGTGTCGACCTCGGTAATGGGAGCGGCAGGCTTGCCCGGAACGGCGCGCTCGGCCAAAATCGCGATGTAGCCGGTCGGGCGCTCGCCCTCGGCAGGACCCGGCCAATCCTTAAGCGCGCCGGCCCATGCAAGCTCATCAAATACGCGCGCGCAATCCACGGCACCGCTCACCACATGAAAACGAAGACGCTGAGCATTGGCACCACACGGGGCCAGGTGCGCCAGCTCCGCCAGCTCAAGCAAAAGCTCACGCGGCACGCGCATGGACTCGTCAAAGCGACGGCACGTGCGGGCGCGGCGAACCAACGCATCAAACGCGTCCAAGCCGAGCTTTTCGCAACCTTGCTTTGCCATCGACTCAGCGCTTACCGGCGCCGCGGGAACTGCTTCGTTCATAGGGACCCCCAATACAAGCCAATTGTCCTTAGGAAAATCTAACCTAAAACCTAGGCAATTACATACAGCGGCATAATGTTCTACAATTGTTGATTAATCCTCACTGGAGCGGGAACAAAAGTAACAATTCGGGAATGTGGGGCGGCAATTCGTCCTTCCCGCCCCATGCATCGGCGCCCTTGGGCGATACTTGTTGCAACACTTTTGGCGTACGCCGCACGGAGAGCAATGAACGCGACGTGCACCGCACGGAAAGGAGACATTATGGGCATCTTTACGAACGATGACCAAAAATCGAGCCAGTTTGGATTTGACGAGAAAAGCATGGCGGGCAAAGCCGTCAAGGCCGTACGCTGGATCTACGCCATCACGGGCGTCTTAGCGCTCATTGCTGGTATCGCACTGCTTTTTGCACCCGCCAAGTCCCTTGTCATTTTAACGACTGTCCTGGGTTTTTACTTTGTAATCACTGCTGCCATCAGGCTGTTCACTGCCATTTTTGAGCCGCTGCTGCCCACCGGCTGGCGCGTGACGAGCATCATCTCCAACCTACTCATTATCTTGGGCGGCGTCATAATCCTGCGCAACCAGGCCTTCTCGACCGCGACGCTCACCACGATGGTGGTTATCGTGGCCGGCTTTGGCTGGATTGTCGAAGGTGTCATGTCCATTCTGGAGTCCGAGCTTTCGTCC
Source organism: uncultured Collinsella sp. (assembly GCA_902465015.1). GTDB lineage: Bacteria > Actinomycetota > Coriobacteriia > Coriobacteriales > Coriobacteriaceae > Collinsella. Next base: position 3,296 of record CABQLK010000068.1, on the reverse strand, counting down.
AACCGCGCCCTCGCCATCCTGAGCGGCGCACTCTCCATCATCGCCGGCATGTTCGTGTTTATCTATCCGCTGTGGTCGGCCAAGATGCTCGTCATCTTTAGCGGCGCCGCGCTGCTGGTGTTTGGCGTAACGCTGATTGTTCGTGCTATTCAATTTGGCAAACTGGTGCACTAGATGCCACGAACGCTCTTTATTGATGCAGACGCCTGCCCGGTCACGCGCGAGTCGATTGACTGCGCGCGGCGGGCGGGCGTCGCCGTTGTTATCGCCGGCAACAGCACGCAAAACCTGGAACGGCACATTCGCCGCGACGACCCGCGCGATGCCGAGCACGCGCGACGCGGATTTTGGGTCACGACGCTCGATGTGAGCGTGGGCGCCGACAGCGCCGACTTTGCCATTGTCGAACGCCTGCAGGCGGGCGACGTGGTCGTGACGCAGGACATTGGCTTGGCGAGCATGGTGCTCGGGCGCGATGCCGCCGCCATCGGTGTGCGCGGGCGCGTCTACGACAAAGCAACCATCGACATGCAGCTGTTTATTCGCCACGAGGAAAAGAAGGTACGCCGCGCCGGCGGACGCACTCGCGGACCGGCGGCATTTACCAGCGAAGACCGCGCCCGCTTTAAACGCAACCTCACCGAGCTGCTGCGCTAACCAAGGTAGATTTTTAGGACATGTCCGGAAATCTGCTTTTTTGCTTTGGGCGGTGTGAGCGCTCAAAATCCATGGCTCAACAAAAAACGGGCTTCAAAATGCCATGCGTCGCCGCATTGCGCAGGCGCCGAGCATGGCTATTTTGAAGCCCGTTTGATAGGCCTACTTAAAGGCCAACGGCGGAGAGGATGAGGCCCCAGCCAGCGCCGATGACGTACATCATGATCAGGAACACGGCATTTTCGCGGGCGCTGCGGTTGGTGCGGAACAGCACCAGATAACCCACGCCGGCGGAAATGAGCGTGCCGGCGAGCATCGGGGCCAGCTGCAGCGCGCCTTCCAGGTACAGTTGCGTGATGACGACGCTGGCCGAGCAGTTGGGGATCAGGCCGACGAGTGCCGAGCCCAGGACCGCAAGCGTCTCGTTGCCGCGCAGGAACTGCTCGATTGCGGACTCGCCGAACGTCTCGAGCACGGCAACCAGAATCAGCGTCACCAGGAAAATGAATACCGATACCTGCACGGTGTGGGAGATGGCGCTGCGGATGATCGACAGGACAGGCGTCCCTTCGTGGGAGTGGGAGTGACCGTGACCATCATGGTGTTCATGTTCGCCCTCATGACCCTGATCGTGGCCATGTCCGTGTTCGTGCTCGTCCTCGTCTTCATCACAACCGCAATGGTCGCGCTCGCACAGCTCGTGGATGTGGTCGGCGCTCACGCCCGCCTCGGCCACCTCGTCGATGATGTCACCGCCGCTGTGGTCGTCGTGCGCGCAGTTCACGTGGGCCGGGTTGGCCGCGGTCCCCAGCACGGTACGGCGAATCGCCGCATGCGCGCGAACGTTACGACGCAGGCCGCGAATGGCAGCGTCCACGATAAAACCCGTGACCAGCGCGATCAGCGCCTTCGAGGCGAGCAACATCGCCATGGTCTGCACGGGAACTTGCTCGGCGAGCAACAGCGGCAACATCTCGTCGGAGGTCGAAAGGAACACCGCCACCAACGTGCCCAAGGTCACGACACGGCCGGCGTACAGCGTTGCTGCCATGGCCGAAAATCCGCACTGCGGCACCATGCCCAGCAACGAGCCAACCACGGGACCCGCAGCGCCGGCGCGCTTGATAGCGCCGTTGACGCGGTCGCCCGCAACGTGCTCAAGTGTCTCGAGAGCAAGATACGTCACCAACAAAAACGGCACCAGCGACAGCGTGTCCTTGCCGGCGTCGAGCAGAATATCAATCAGTAAATCCATGACGGATGGAACCTTTCGTGTCTTTCGGCAGCATTGTAAAAGTCCTAGCGGTCAACTAGGGTATTGTAGTTGTCCCGGGCGCGGTGCCAATAGTTGCCCATGGTAAACTATCATCTCGCCATAACTCAGTAACCTTGAGCCGCACAACGCGGCCCGTCCAAGGAGTAGCATATGAACGTATCGCAAGCACTCGAATACGAGCGCCAGCCGTTTATCCCCATGTTTATCTACGGCGACCACGGCGCCATGGAGTCCGAGCGCCAGAAGGGCGAGGAGGCCCTCAAGGTGCTCGAGACCGAGTACTTTACCGCCGAGGGCGACCCCGGCTTCGACTTTGCCACCGTGCGCGACCTGGCCGACCGCAACCGCGACCTGTGCGACCAGATTGGCGAGGCGCGTCTGCGCAACGTGACGCCCGCGACGCTCTCGCGCGGCCTGTCCGATGCCGACACCTGCGCCGCCATCGGCAAGATGCAAAAGCGCACCGCCGCGTCCGTTATGCGCGAAATCCGCGGCGACCGCGACGCGCTCGGCGTGGCCTACGCCCGCAAGCCCATCCAGGGCACCGTGCTCGGTATCGACATCGAGACCACCGGCCGTGCACCCGAGCGCGGCTATATCATCAACGTGGGTTGGGAGATCATGGACCTCACGAGCGACGCCGTCCCGCACGACGCCGAGGCACACTACTGCGGCCTGCCCGACATCTACCGCGGCGAGGATGTGCCGTTGTCGAATATCCACCACATTACCTGGGACGACATCGCCGGCAAAAAGCCGTTCCGCGAGAACAAGGAACTGCAGAAGCAGCTGCTCAAGCTTATGAAGAAGTACCCGTACATGGCGCACAACGCCGCCTTTGAGGACAGCTGGTTCAAGATCCACCTGGACGGCTACGCCGAGGCACGCCGCGCCGGTAAGATCATCGTCATCGACTCGCGCCAGATCTGCCGCAGCCTGGACGCCGACGTGCGCTCGCTCCCCCGCGAGTCCGCGCCCGCCGCGCTCGAGAACTGGGCGCGCCGCCGTGGAACCCTCGCCGCCGATGCCAACGAGCAGCATCTGGGCCTGGACGACACCGACCTCATGCTTCGCACCGTCCAAGCCGAGTTCAACCTCAAGAACCTGTTTGCCAAGTAGAAACGTCTACGACAAACTCCGGCGTAGATCACAAGCGGCCTCGCAGCGGGAAACCCCGCAGCGGGGCCGCCCTACGTTCCACAGATAGATCAGCCATCACAAATTCTGAACCCTCATTTTGAACGATTTCGGCCAATTCCCGACACGTAATTCGTTGTCGGATGGTGATGCATCACTATCAAATGTGCGGCAATTGAGTATTTATATGCTATAGCTAAGCTGCGAAAACTTTTATTTAGGGCAT
>CABQLK010000067.1 GCA_902465015.1 uncultured Collinsella sp. | reverse complement strand
TCTGGAAAAACCGGTGTTTACAAAAGACCAGGTTGTTTCTGCTACCGAAGCAAGCAAGTCCTTATCCGCCATTCGTAAACGCGCAAAACGCGCGCCTCAGTTCATTGCTGATCATAATGATATCGATACCGTGATTATCGACTACGCTGCCTATGAGGAAATGTACGGCGCGCTGCAGTATCTGCGTGAACTTGAGATAAATCGCATCGCTGCGGATCGAGTCAAGCATGGTCCGCATGAGTTTGTTCCGTTTGAGGACGCCTTAACTGCCGAGGAACTCGCGGAGCTTGAGTCGATGGATCCGGACGCGATTCCCGACGAGGATCTTTTCGAATGAGCGGGCATTTTGTTGTCGGCTTTTTGAATCGAGACGTCGAGAAGGAATATCAAAAACTAGATGGATCCCAGCGCAGGCTCGTCCGTATTGCCGTCGCAAAATTAAAGACGCGCGCTGATGAAATCGGAACGCCGCTTCACGGCGAGCTCGCCGGCTGCAAAAAGATTAAATGGCGGAATGCGGGACTCAGAATGGTTTTCCGAATCCGAGAGGACGGAATGGTTGAGATTGCCGAGATTGTGGCAATAGGGCGGCGCGATCGTTCCGAGGTCTATAAGACGGCCGTAGGGCGCCTGTCAAAGCAACCCGCCATGGTTGAATACGACGGAACCCTGAGACGATGAAGGCCGAAGCCTCGGACGAGGGCTTCGGCCTTTGTTGTTTTCGGCTTGGTTGCTGACATTACCCCGCAGGTTGAGCACACGTCAGCGAAAACGCCCCTAGGCGAGCAAGGTGACGTGAAAGAGGAGGGAAGCGTACTTTGGTACGCGACCGACGATTGAACGTCAGATTGCCGCCTAGGGGCGTTTGCAGCGTCGGGCCGTTACGCGGTTTGTCAAAACCGCGTAACTATTTAAAGCTGGCGCAGACCTTCCTCGAGACCGGTCTTGCTGTCGGTCTGGGCGTCGCGCATCTTGATGACGCGGGCGGGGACACCGGCCACGACGGCGCCGGCGGGGACATCCTCGACGCATACGGCACCGGCAGCCACGACGGCGCCCTTGCCCACGCGCACGCCCTCCAGGACCACGGCGTTGGCGCCAATCATGACATCGTCCTCGATGATGACGGGCGTGGCGCTCGCGGGCTCCACGACGCCCGCCAACACGGTGCCGGCGCCGATGTGGCAGTTCTTGCCCACGGTGGCGCGACCGCCCAGCACGGCGCCCATATCGATCATGGAGCCCTCGCCGATAACGGAGCCGATGTTGATGATGGCGCCCATCATGATGACGGCACGGTCGCCAATCTCGACGCGGTCGCGGATGATCGCGCCCGGCTCGATGCGGGCGTTGATGCCCTTGAGGTCGAGCATGGGCACGGCGGAGTTGCGGCAGTCATTCTCGACGTCGTAGTAGTCGATGGAGTCGGCATTGGCATCGAGGATGGCCTTGAGCTCATCCCAGTCGCCAAAGACGGTCTTGCCACGAAGACCGCCGTAGACGTGTGCGTCGCCCCAGGCAACCTTCATGCCCGGCTTCTCGCGCACGTACAGCTTGACGGGCGTCTTTTTGGGCGCGGTGGCGATGTAGTTGATAATCTCCTGTGCATCCATCTCGGCTGCGTTGCTCATTTGCTATCTCTCCTTTGGGTGGATTCGGTTGATACCTGGTTAGGCAAACATGACCTGATCGAAGGTGTAGAAGCCGGGGTCGCGGGTGACGAGCTTCTGGGCGGCAGCCAGGGCGCCGTTGACGAAGATCTGGCGGCTCGTGGCGCGGTGTGTAAGCGTGACCTCCTCGTCCTGGCCAAAGAAACTCACTTCGTGGACGCCGGCGACAGTGCCACCGCGCAGCGAGTGCATGCCGATCTCCTTGGGATCGCGCGCGCCGCACATGCCCTCGCGTCCGTAGACGGGGTGGTAGCCTGTCTCGGGCTCGGCCTCGACTACGGCGTCGAGCAGCAGCTTGGCGGTACCGCTGGGGGCGTCGACCTTTTGGTTATGGTGCGTCTCGACGATTTCGCAGTCAAAGCCGGGCAATTCGCGCGTGGCCTGGGCCACTAGATGACGAAGGGCTGCGATGCCGATGGAGTAATTGCCCGAGTGCATAACGCGGGTGTTCTGGCCCAGCTCACGCAGACGGTCCATCTGCTCGGGGGTGTAGCCTGTGGTGCCCGAGACCAACGCCGCGCCCGTGCGCTCGACATAGGCGACGACGGCATCGAAGGTCACGACGTTCGAGAAGTCGATAATCACATCGGCAGCCGGTGCGTTCTCGAGCTTGCTCAAATCGAAGCCAATCTGGGCCACGATATCGAAAACGGGTTGACCGGCGGCGTCGACAACGCCCTCGGCGGTGGTGCGGATGAGCGAGCCCATGCGGCCCGTTCCCATAATGACGGTCTTAATCAAGCAGACCAGCCCCCTTCAGAGTATCGGTAAGTGCAGAGCGCGTGTCGTCTGCCATGGGGCACAGCGGCATGCGGTAGTTTGCCTCGATCATACCCATCTGGGCGAGCGCCTCTTTGACGGGGATGGGGTTGACCTCACTAAAGAGGGCATTGATGAGCGGCTGGCCGGCAATTTGGATATCGCGGGCACGCGCCACGTCACCGTCCAAATAGGCACGGCACATGTCATGCACGAGCTGCGGCTGCACGTCTGCCCACACGCTGATGGTGCCCGAGGCGCCCAGGCTCATGAGCGGCACGGTGAGGGCGTCCTCGCCCGAGTACATGCGGAAGTCGTCGGACAGCAGGTGGGCGATCTTGGCCGCGTAGGCGACGTTGCCCGAGGCTTCCTTAATACCCATGATGTTGGGATGTGCGGCCAGGCGCTCTACGTTGCGCTCGCTGATGCCGCAGCCGCAACGGCCGGGGATGTTGTACAGGATGCAGGGGATGTCCACGGCATCGGCGACGGTCTTAAAGTGCTGGTAGATGCCCTCTTCGTTGGACTTGTTGTAGTAGGGGGTAATGAGCAGCAGACCGTCGGCGCCCAGGCCCTGGTAGGTGAGCGACTTGGTGAGCATGGTCTGCGTGGAGTTGGAGCCCGAGCCGGCGATGACGGGGATGCGTCCTGCAACTTGCTTGACCACTGCGGCGACAACGGAGTTGTCCTCGTCGTCGGTCATCGTGGCGCTCTCGCCGGTGGTGCCCAGGGTGAGGATGGCGTCGGTGCCGTTTTGCAGGTGGAAATCGATAAGGCGCTCGAGTGCGTCAAAGTCGACGCTGCCGTCCTTTTTAAACGGCGTAACAAGGGCGACGATTGAGCCCTCGAGATTGCGGATGTCCATGTTCTTCTCCTTCGCGTCCGCGATCTGGATGCGTTTGTTCCATTGGGCGGCGACTGCCAGGCGCTCGTCTTGGGCGCGACGGCGGGCACTTTCGGCGCGCGACTTGGCCAGCAGCTCTCGGCCGCTCGGCAGCACGTCGAGCGTGGCAAAGTAATCGCCCGGGCGCTCGGCGCGGCGGATGAGGTCGGCCGAGCCATCGGGGCGCAACAGGACCTCGGCGGAGCGCAGGCGTCCATTGTAGTTGTAGCCCATGGAGTAGCCATGCGCGCCGGTATCGTGGATCACAAGCAGGTCGCCCATGTCGATATGCGGCAGCTCGCGATCGATGGCGAACTTGTCGTTGTTCTCGCACAGATTGCCCGTGATGTCGTAGGTGTCCGTGACGGGCGCTGTGGTCTTGTCGTCGCCACCCGGCTGGCCCATCACCGTAATGTGGTGGTAGGCGCCATACATGGCAGGACGAATCAGATCGACGGCGCTTGCGTCCACGCCGATATAGTCCTTGTAGATCTGCTTCTCGTGGATGGCCTTGGTGACCAGGCAGCCGTAGGGGCCCATCATAAAGCGACCCATCTCGGTGCAGATCGCCACATCGCCCATGCCGGCGGGGATCAGAATCTCGTCGTAGGCTGCGTGTACGCCCTCACCGATGGCGTGAATGTCGTTAGCCTGCTGCTCGGGCAGGTAGGGGATACCCACACCGCCGGACAGATTGATGAAGGCGACGTGTGCGCTGGTCTCGCGCTCCAGGCGTACGGCAAGCTCAAAGAGGATGCGCGCGAGCTTGGGGTAGTAGTCGTTGGTGACGGTGTTGCTGGCAAGGAATGCGTGGATGCCAAAGTCCTCGGCGCCCTTGGCCTTGAGCATGCGGAAGGCCTCGAAGAGTTGCTCGGTGGTCATGCCATATTTGGAGTCGCCCGGGTTGTCCATGATGCCGTTGGAGAGCTGGAACAGGCCGCCTGGATTAAAGCGGCAGCTGACCGTCTTGGGGATGGGCCCCGCAACGCGCTCAAAGAACCCGATGTGGCTGATGTCGTCAAAGTTGACGATGGCACCCAGCTTGTCGGCGAGCTCAAAATCGGCAGCCGGCGTATCGTTGGACGAGAACATGATGTCGTGTCCCGTGATACCCAGCGAGCGGGCGATCATGAGCTCGGTATAGCTCGAGCAATCACAGCCGCAGCCGTATTCGTTGAGAATGGAGATGAGCGCCGGGTTGGGATTGGCCTTGACGGCAAAGTATTCCTTAAAGCCCGGGTTCCATGCAAAGGCGTCGCGTACTTCTTGCATGTTGCGGCGGATGCCCGCCTCGTCGTATAGATGAAACGGCGTGGGGAACTGCTCGACGATATGCTCGAGTGTCTCCTTGTCCACAAACGGCTGCTTGGCCGCATATGCCTCGTTGGGGGTCAATGCCATGTCCCGTAAACCTCGCTATCCAGACGGCGCCATCTGCGCATCGAATCCGCATAGCGTGGACCCAATGTCCGGATAGCGCTCCCGCATTGCTGCAGACAGTCCTGTGGGTGTTTCCCACAGGCCCACCAGGTTGTTCGTGCCCGAAAAACTCAGTTCGGCGGGTTTCGCCTCCCCACGGGGTCAAAGCCTGCCGGCTCGCCCGCGGCTCTTCGTGCCCGCGCCTCTATCAAGTGGTAAAGACCCTATCACGTTGCACTTTACCAAACAAGAGTATTCGTATATAACGTTTAAAAAATGCAGCAATATGCTGGAAACATGTGTGCCACAATCCTGTATCACAATAAGTTGCAACAGATGTGCCTCACGAAGGGATTCTCTATGACCGAGCTCCAAGAACTCCGTCGCTATCGCCGCGATCTCCATCGCATTCCGGAGCTCGATTTCGATCTTCCGCAGACTATCGCCTATATCGAGGGCGTGTTGGCACCGCTCGTCTGCGAGGTGACCCATCCGTGCCCCAGCTGCGTCTGCGCTTTCTTCAACGCTGGCACGGGCGCCGCGCATGCCACGGCAATTCGCGCCGATATGGATGCGCTGCCCATCGCGGAGGCGACGGGTGCGGATTTCGCCTCGACGCATCCCGGCAAGATGCATGCTTGCGGCCATGATGGACACATGGCCATGGCGCTTGCCGCCGCGACGTATGTCGACCGTACGATTCGCGAGCAGCCGGGCGCCATTAGGCGCAACGTTCTCTTTGTGTTCCAGCCGGCCGAGGAAACGACCGGTGGTGCCAAGACGGTATGCGAGAGCGGTGTGTTCGAGCGCTATGGGGCTGACCGCATTTTTGGCTTCCATGTGTGGCCCGATCTGCCTGCCGGCACGTTGGCGAGTTGTTCCGGTCCGCTGCTGGCGCGTTCGAGTGAGACACACATTCATATTCACGGGACGAGCATCCATATCGCTAAGACCTATGGCGTTCCGGTCGAGGAGTCGCACGATGCGGCGCTGGCGGCTGCCAAGTTCTTGGTTGCCGAGCGCGAACTGATGGACGAGCTGGGCACCGACGAGCCCTGTATCGGTAAGTTTGGTCTGCTGCAGGCCGGTACGGTTTGCAACGCGGTGGCGGGGGAGGCCCATGTGGCCGGAAGCCTGCGTGTGTTTACGGACGACATGTTCGACCGGGCGCGCGAAGGCGTGCGCCGCGTGCTGGACGATGCCTGTGCCGCAACGGGCTGCACGTATGATCTCGACTTTGCCGAGGGCTATCCGCCGGTCGACAACGACCCCGAGTTGTTTGCCAGCGTCGCGCCTGCCTTGCCCGGGCTGCAGCTTGTGGAGGAACCGCTGCTGATCGCCGAGGATTTCGCGTTCTATCAACGCCATCTGCCGGGCGTGTTTTTCCTGCTGGGCACGGGTATGCCAGAGGACCAAGACAACCCGAGTGATTCGGATGGCTGTCCCGCCTATGCCACAAGCGCTCTGCATACCGATAGCATGCTCTTCGACGAGGAAATCCTTCTCAAAGGCCTCGATGTCTACAAACGATTGCTTTTGCTTGACTAAGGCGCAAAG
>CABQLK010000066.1 GCA_902465015.1 uncultured Collinsella sp. | reverse complement strand
ATTACTGTAGCCGAATAAAGTAGCTGGGAATGCCTGAAATGAAAATCCCCTGCTGTTTGGCAAATGCATAAACAGCAGGGGAGACGATAATTGGATGAATATCATACCAATGTGGAATTACTTCTTCCGGCGGTGAATCACGTTGATCGCATAGCCGACGAGCATGGCCAAAACGATGATGATAAAGCCGAGCAGGGGATTGTCGTTCATAGGGTCCTCCTATTTTCCGAGCGGGGAGAATTCGTCGATGATGAGGTCGAGGCATTGTGGAAGCGCGCGGGCTCCAAAGACGCCCGAATTGCTGGAGATAATCTCGCCATCGAACTGCATGCCCAGCGACGGGGTGCAGGTGATCTTGGCTTCCTTGGTCTGGATGATCTTGAACTGCGGGCGCCCGAGTACCTTGCCGGCGGGGTCGAGTGCGGCGGTGATCACGGTAGGCAGCAGCTGCACGGTGCGCACGGGTTCGATGACCGCAATGTCGACCATGCCATCGTTCATACGGCAGTCGGGGAACAGGTTGATGTCGTTTTGGATGACCGAGGTGTTGCCGGCCATGCAGCAGATGCCGTCGAGCTCCTCGACAATGCCGTCATGCTCAATCGTAAAGTGCGCCACCGTGGGATTGGGCGTGGCGAGCGCGGAGAGGAAGTAGGCGATCTCGCCGATGTCGTTTTTGGTGGGGGCGGCCTTCATCATGATCTCGGCGTCGAAGCCCGAGCCGGCGATGATGATAAAGCCGTGGCGCTTCTCGTTGCCGTTCTCGTCGAGCCAAAAGAGCTCACCCATGTCGACTTTGACCGTGCGACCGGCACGGCAGGCCTTGGCGAGCGCCGCTGCCTCGGGGGCATTGCCGATGTTGTTGAAGAACAGGCAGGCTGTGCCGGAGGGGAAGACGAGCGTGGGGACACCGCACCCGCGCATCTGGTCGAGCACGTTGGAGACGGTGCCGTCGCCGCCCGAAACGACCACGCGATCAAACTCGCGCACGTCTGCCACGGCATCCTCGGGCTCCATGCCATCGCCGATAAAACGCATCACGACCTCGTCGCCGCCCTGCGCGAGGGCGTGCGTGAATGCGTAGATTTCATCTGAGCTGGGGCCCGATGCCGGGTTGTGGATGATAAGGCAGCGCATACTTACGTTCCCGTTCTGTGACTAACCGAGTATAGTTGTAAGGCAATGCCGATATCCTACCCGTGTTTTTCGGGCCTAACCTTATTCGATGGGTTGATATGTACATTTCCACACATCAGGCTCTACTCGACTTTTGCCAGCGCGCCCGTGAGTTCGACGCGATTGCCGTCGATACCGAGTTTTTGCGCGAGCGCACGTTCCATCCGCGTCTGTGCTTGGTTCAGATTGCCACCCCTGCCGAGAGCGTCGCGGTCGATCCTCTGGTAATCGACGACCTATCGCCGCTGGCCGAGCTTATGGCCGACGAGAGCGTGACCAAGGTCTTCCACGCGTGCTCGCAGGATATGGAGGTCATGCTCCATACTGTGGGCGTGCTGCCACGACCGATTTTCGATACGCAGGTCGCCGCCGCCTTTTTGGGCGAGCGCCAGCAGATTTCGTATGGCGCGCTTGTTCAGACGTTCTGCGGCGTATCGCTGCCCAAGACCGAGTCACTGACCGACTGGTCGCGCCGCCCGCTGACCGATAAGCAGGTTGAGTATGCGATCGATGACGTCAAGTACCTGATCGTCGCCTATACCGAGATGATGAGCCGCCTGCGCGAGCTGGGCCGTGTGGACTGGGTGCTCGACGAGCTGCGCCCGCTGGCTGACGAGTCGCACTATCGCGCCGATCGACACGAGGCGTTCCGCAAGGTCAAACGCATCAATTCGTGCAGCCGTCACCAGTTGGGCATCGCGCGCGAGCTCGCCGCCTGGCGTGAGGACCGCGCCGAGCGCCGTAACATCCCGCGCAAGTGGGTCATGTCCGACGACACGCTGCTTGCGCTCGTTAAGCGCAATCCTGTGCGTGTTGAGGAGTTCCGCAGCATCCGCGGTACCGACCAGCTGGGGGAGCGCGACGTGGACGGCGCACTCATGGCCATCAAGCGCGGTGCGAGCTGTCCGCACGATCGCCTGCCGCTCTTGGTGCGCGGACATCGTCAGATTTCGCCGGAGCTGGAGAGCGTGACTGACCTTATGTATGCGCTTATCCGCCTGGTTGCCGAGCGCTCAGGTGTTGCGACCTCGGTCATTGCCTCGCGCGATGACCTGGCCGACTACATTGAGCATCCCGAGCAGAGCCGCCTGCGCGAAGGTTGGCGCTTTGAGCTTGTGGGCTCGCGCCTGGACGATCTGCTTTCCGGCAATATGGGGTTGACGGTGAAGGACGGCAAAATCGAGCTCCTGTAGGGAAGCCTAGCCGGTTGAGTGGGTAAAATGCCTCCAACGTGTAACTCGACTCGGAGGAATTCGCATGCCTTATTACTATGGATACGGCTTTGGCATCGACCCGCTGTACCTGCTGGTTGTTCTTGTCTGCACGGTGCTTGGCCTTGCCGCACAGAACTATATCAACTCGACGTACAAAACCTGGTCCAAGGTTCGCTCGGACGGCGATACGGGTGCCACAGTCGCTCGCCGCATGCTCGATGCCAACGGTTGTAGCGCCGTGGGTATCAAGGGTGTCGCTGGCGAGCTCACCGACCATTACAACCCGCAGGACAACAACCTGTATCTGTCGGATGCCAACCGTTCGGGCGGTTCGGTCGCAAGCGTTGCCGTCGCCTGCCACGAGGCGGGCCATGCCGCCCAGCGTCAAAGCGGCTATGCCATGATGAAAGTGCGTACCGCCCTCGTGCCGGTCGTCAACTTTACCCAGAACACCTGGACCATCGTGTTACTCTTGGGCCTGTTTATGAACATTGCCGGGCTCACGACCCTCGCGTTGATTTTCTTCTCGTTTAGTGTGCTGTTCCAACTCGTTACGTTGCCTGTCGAGATTGACGCCAGCCGACGTGCTGTGGCGTACATCGAGCAGTCGGGCATGAGCTCCAAGCAGGTCAACGGCGCCAAGAAGGTACTGACGGCAGCCGCGCTTACCTATGTGGCTGCAGCGCTCACTTCGATCATTCAGTTGCTCTACCTTATGGCTCGCTACAACAGAAACTCCAACCGATAACAAATGGGACAGGCAGGCGCCGCGGGGATTCGTGTCCTCGCGGCGCTGTACTATGTGTTGGACTTAATTTCGCACGGGGCCGGAGCCTCTGTGCTCGATAACGAAAGGAGGCTGCGTGGCAGGCTGGAACCTAACCGGTAATGCCGTTTCCGCCGAGTTCGACGGTTCGGACGAGCAAGAGCGCAAGGAGCTCAGCGTGAGCCAGGCGGTGGAGATCGCCGCCGGTGCGCTCGATGCCATTCCGCAGCTGAGCGTCTTGGGCGAGGTCACGGGTTTTCGTGGTCCTAACGCCCGAAGCGGCCACTGCTATTTCCAGATCAAGGACGATTCGGCCGCCGTTGACTGCATCATTTGGAAGGGTGCCTATCTCAAGCGCACGTTCGATCTGCGCGACGGTATGCAGGTGAGCTTTAAGGGCAGCTTCAATCTCTATAAGGCTACGGGCCGCATGAGCTTTGTCGCTCGCTCGTTTTCGCTGGCGGGGGAGGGTCTGCTGCGTCAACAAGTGGCGCAACTGGCCGAAAAGCTACGCCGTGAGGGTCTGATGGACGAAGCGCGCAAGCGCCGCATCCCGGTGTTCTGCTCCCGCGTGGCGGTCGTCACCTCGCTTTCGGGTGCCGTAATCGACGACGTCAAGCGCACATTGCGTCGTCGCAACCCGCTCGTCGAGCTCGTCTGCGTGGGTGCCAAGGTACAAGGCGAGGGTGCGCCGACAGAGCTCATTGAGGGCCTGCGCCGCGCCGCTTCCATTACGCCGGCGCCCGACTGTATTTTGTTGGTGCGCGGCGGCGGCTCCTTTGAGGACCTCATGACCTTTAATGACGAGGAGCTTGCCCGCGCGGTGGCGGCTTGTCCCGTGCCCGTGGTGACCGGCATTGGCCATGAGCCCGATACCTCGATTTGCGACATGGTGAGCGACCGTCGCGCCTCCACGCCTACGGCGGCGGCCGAATCGGTGGCGCCGGCTATGACGGAGTTGGCCGATGTGCTCGAGGCGCGCTATCAACGTCTGGGTGCTGCGATGGCATCGATGATTGGGTCGGCCCAGGTCGACCTGGAGATGCTCGATCAGCGCGGTCGCCGTGCCTGGGATACCTATACGGCTCGCTTGGGCGATGCGCTCGATGCGGCTGCGTGCCGCCCGTGCCTCAACGACCCAACGTTTATGGTTGAGCGTCGCGAGTCTGAGCTTGCCCTGACGGCCGATCGTTTGTCCGGCGCCATAACGCGTTCGGTTGGGGCATTCCGCTCCAACTTTGAGCGTCTGCCCGAGCGCTTGATCGCAAGCACCTCAGGACTCGATGGCAAGCGCCATGCGCTCACGCTCGCAAGCTCCCGCCTGGAGCATCAGGGGCGCACGATGCTCAACAAGCCAGCATCCGACCTGGGCCGTGCGGCAGCCTCGCTCGATGCCCTGTCGCCGCTCAAGGTGCTTGCCCGTGGTTATTCCATCGCGTACAGCGATGATGGGGTGGCCACGAGCGCCAAGACCTTTAAGCCCGGTGACGCCATTCGCGTGCGCATGGCAGACGGCAACGTGGCGGCAACGGTCGATACGGTCGAGTAGGCCGCGTTTCATAGCGATAAACCTTTAGGAAAGGAAACAGATATGGCAGAGAAGACCCCGGTCGAGCAGCTTACGTACAAGCAGGCTTCACAGGAGTTGGAGCTCATCATCCGCAGCTTGGAGTCGGGTGATATGGAGCTCGAGGAGTCGCTTGAGAGCTATACCCGCGGCGTCGAGCTCCTCAAGAGCCTGCGTACCCGCTTGTCCGATGCCGAGCAGAAGGTCTCGGTGCTCCTGAAGGACGTCGACGGCAACGACGTGCTCGCCGACGGCGAAGCCGCCAACACCGACGACAACCTTTCGTTCTAACCATCCCGACCAAATATAATTACCTTGGTCTGTGAGAAAGGAACCAACCATGTGTGATTGCATCTTCTGCAAAATTGCCAACCACGAGATCCCCTCGACCGTCGTCTACGAGGATGACCAGGTCATCGCGTTCGACGACCTCAATCCCCAGGCGCCGGTCCACACGCTCGTGATCCCCAAGAAGCACTACAGTGACATCGCCGATAACGTGCCCGCCGAGACCATGGGCGCCATGGCCCACGCCATCCAGGAGGTCGCCAAGGCCAAGGGTCTGGAGGACGGTTTCCGCGTCATCTCCAACAAGGGCGTCAACGCCGGTCAGACCGTCATGCACTTCCACATGCACGTCCTCGGCGGCAAGAACCTGGGCGAGAACCTCATCTGAGGACGCACGGCCCGTCGCCTTGGCTGCCTTTGGAGTAACCTATGCAGTTTTCTCAACTCGAATACCTTCAAGCGGTAGCGAACTACGGCGGCGTGCGCAAAGCGGCTCGCGCCGTTCACGTGAGCCCACAGGCTGTCTCGTCGGCAATTAAGAAACTGGAGTCTGAGTATCAGATCGTTTTGCTCAATCGATCGGCGGGGGAGGCTGTTTTGTCTCCGGCGGGCAGAGAATTTGCGCGTCGTGCACGCGTGATCCTGGCACAAGTCGACGATCTCAAAAAGTACACCCAATCGGGGAACGGTGGCGTTTCGCCCGACGGCCACTTTCGTCTTTACGTCCCCTGTCTTCACGGGCGGGGGCGTCTTTTTTCCGAAAACTGGTACGACTCGTTTGAAAGCTCGCACCCTCAGATTCACCTTGATGTGTGGCATCAGCCAACGGCTACATGCTTTGAATCACTTGTGCTTGGCATTTCGGATGCGGCCATCTCATTTGAGGAACCAAGGGACAGTGTCCTTTCTTCGAAATACTTGGGTGAAAAGGAGCTCAAGGTTCTTTCGTGCCCAGCGGGTCATCAATCTGTGGGTGCTATGACCGTTCGTGAGTTACTGGGCGGCAGGTTAGCTGTTCCCATTAATTTGTCGCCCTGTCTCAATGCGATCAATCAATGCCTCGAAGCTCAGCTGGTTAATTTCCGCTTCCGCGACGTCGAATACGGAAACAGAGCGCAGGCTGAGTTTCTTCAAGCCGGGGGATTGATATTGGGTTTTTCTGGCTCTTCTCTCGCATCAGATGGGTCGGAAGTGAGCGAGTACTCTATTGAAGGTTCGCATGACGTAGCCTTGCCCATCTACTTTTGCTATCGACAAAATGCCTGGACCGATCGACACCAGACGGTATTTCTTCACCTATTGCGTCATCTTGCTTCGTGAGGCCATTTGGCCTCGTGTCGTCAAGTGAATGTTGACGCCTTGTAACACATGACTGACGGCTTTGCCCCCATGCTTTTCCAAGATTCCGATTTAGATTGTTGACTCTTGGAGGGCGGAGCATGAAAAACCGTACGGTTTTGCTTTATAT
>CABQLK010000065.1 GCA_902465015.1 uncultured Collinsella sp. | reverse complement strand
TAATTTTGAAATACATGCTCTTAGCACAGGTTGGCCTCTCAGTAAACTGGGAGGTTGCTTTGGCTAGTTAGAGATATGTGAACGTCCGTTAGACTGAATCTCAGGGTAGAAGGGGCCTCCAGTGTCCAGATCAACAAGGCAATGCTGCGTTTCGGCTAATAAGAACGATGGCTTTTTGCGTGTGGCGGCGGCGTCGCCGCGGATTCGCGTGGCCGATGTCGAGGGCAATGCCGAGGTTGCGCTGGCGGCTGTTCGCGAGGCTGCCGAGCGCGGCGTTCGCGCGCTGGTGCTGCCCGAGCTTAACTTGTGCGGCTATACCGCGGCCGACCTGTTTCATAACCGCACGCTGCTGCATGCCTGCGAGACCGCACTGGCACATATTCTCGATGAAACCCGCGAGCTGCCGATTGTCTTTACCATTGGTCTTCCCGTTGCAGTTGCCGAGAATATCTACAACTGCGCCGCCGTGTGCTGCGCGGGCGAGCTTTTGGGCCTCACGGCCAAGAAGTATCTGCCCAACTATGGCGAGTTCTACGAGCGCCGCTGGTTTGCTCCGGCGCCCGCAGATCCTGTGTGGGTCGAGTTTGCCGGTCGGGGTCCGGTTCCGCTGGGTTCGGGGCTTGTCTACCGCTGCTGTGATGAAGGTGTCGAGGATATGGTGCTGGGCGTTGAGGTCTGCGAGGACCTGTGGGTGCCGGCGCCCCCTTCGACCGAGATGGCGCTTGCCGGTGCGACGGTGATTCTCAACCCGTCGGCCTCGGACGAGATTATCGGTAAGGCAGATTACCGCCGCAGCCTTATCTCCAATCAGAGCGCGCGCCTGTACTGCGCCTATGCCTACGCGGACGCGAGTGAGGGCGAGTCCACGACCGACATGGTCTTTGCGGGCGAGAACCTCGTCTACGAAAACGGCTCTAAGCTTGCCGCGACGAAGCTCCTCACTTGCGATATGGCCGTCGCCGACGTCGATCTTGACCGGTTGGTTGCCGAGCGCCGTCGCTCGACGACATGGACGCGCTCGGACGATGCGCCGGAGGCCGTGACCGTTGAGTTTTCGTTTGAGGGCGTGCTGGCCGAAGATCCTGTCCTGCGCGATGCGCTCGACATCGACCGTGTCTTCCCCCGCGCGCCCTTCGTGCCTGCCGACCATGGTGACCTGGCTGAGCGCTGCGAGACGATCCTCAATCTGCAGACTGCTGGCCTCAAGACCCGCCTCGCCCACACAGGTACCAAGGCTGCGGTCATCGGCCTTTCGGGTGGCTTGGACTCCACGTTGGCACTGCTTGTGACCGTGCGTGCCTTCGATGCGCTGGGGCTGCCGCGCACGGGTATCACGGCGGTCTCCATGCCAGGTTTTGGCACGACGCATCGCACCAAGTCGAATGCCGAGTCGCTTGCCCGCGACCTGGGTGTGAGCTTCCGTGAGGTTTCGATTCACGCGGCCGTGGAACAGCACTTTAAGGATATCGAGCATGATCCGGCTGTGCAGGACGTGACCTACGAGAACAGCCAGGCGCGCGAGCGTACGCAGATTCTGATGGATCTGGCCAACCAGGCTGGCGGTTTTGTCATCGGCACGGGCGACCTGTCGGAGCTGGCGCTCGGCTGGGCTACCTATAACGGCGACCACATGAGCATGTACGCCGTCAACGCGAGCGTGCCCAAGACGCTTGTGCGCCATCTGGTGCGCTATGCCGCCGATGTCTTTGGCGGGCGCATTGCCGAGGTCTTGCTCGATATCCTCGATACGCCGGTGTCCCCCGAGCTTCTGCCGCCCACGGGCGACGGCGAGATTGCGCAGAAGACCGAGGATTTGGTGGGCCCGTACGAGCTGCACGACTACTTCCTCTACTACCTGCTGCGTTTTGGCTTTGAGCCTGGCAAGATCTACCGCATGGCGCTCAAGAGCTTCGAGGGCGTCTACGACGCCAAGACCGTCCACACGTGGCTACGTACGTTCTACCGTCGCTTCTTTGCCCAGCAGTTTAAGCGCAGCTGCCTGCCCGATGGTCCCAAGGTGGGCTCGGTGACGCTCAGCCCGCGCGGCGATTGGCGTATGCCGAGTGACGCTAGCTCGCGTCTGTGGCTTGCGCAGATCGACGCGCTCAATCCAGTTGACTAAGGTTGGCTAAATTGAACCAATACGGGGGTTGCAAGCGTTACACTTTTGCAATCTGATGGCCCGTATCGCGCGGCGCTCTTGTCGGAGCGCCGCGTTTTTTATATCGAAAGGTGGCACCATGCAGGCATCGCAGCGTCTCGACCGCTTTGGCGCGGAGGTCTTCGCCTCGCTCAACAACAAACTTCTCGCGCTGAAGGCTCAGGGCAAGACCATTTACAACATGAGCGTGGGCACGCCCGACTTTAAGCCGTACGACCACGTGGTCGAGGCGCTCACGCAGGCAGCCCAAGATCCCGAGATGTGGAAGTATGCCCTGCGCGACCTGCCCGAACTCAAGCAAGCCGTGTGCGATTACTATGAGCGTCGCTTTGGCGTTTCGGGCATTACGCCGTCTATGGTGCAGTCGTGCAACGGCACGCAGGAGGGCGTGGGCCATTTGGGCCTGGCCCTGCTCGATCCGGGTGACACCATTCTGGTTCCCGATCCGTGCTACCCGGTCTTTGAGGCGGGTGCCAAGATCGCCGATGCCAAGCTCGAATACTATCCGCTGGTTGCCGAGCATAATTACCTGCCCTATGTGGCGGGTATCGATCCCGAGGTGGCCGATCGTGCCAAGTATATGATCGTGTCGCTGCCCGCGAACCCGGTCGGCTCGGTGGGCACGCCCGAGGTCTACGAGGAGATTATCGCCTTTGCCCGCGAGCATGATCTGTTGATCGTTCATGACAACGCGTACTCCGACATCGTGTTCGACGGCGAGCCCGGCGGCAGCTTCTTGCAGTATCCCGGTGCGCTTGAGGTGGGCGTGGAGTTCTTCTCGCTTTCCAAGTCGTTTAACGTCACCGGTGCCCGCATCGGCTTTTTGGTCGGCCGCGAGGACGTGGTCTCGGCCTTTGCCAAGCTGCGCGGCCAGATCGACTTCGGTATGTTCTTCCCGATTCAGAAGGCCGCCATCGCCTGCCTGAACGGTCCGCGCGATGAGGTCGAGGCGCAGCGTCTGAAGTACCAGGAACGCCGCGATGCCCTGTGCGACGGTCTTGAGGGCCTGGGCTGGGAGCGTCCCAACGCGCATGGCTCTATGTTTGTGTGGGCCAAGCTTCCCGGTGGTCGCACCGATTCCATGGCGTTTTGCGAGGAGCTTATGGAGAAGGCCGGCGTTGTGGTGACGCCGGGCGCGAGCTTTGGCCCTTCGGGCGAGGGGCACGTGCGCATGGCGCTGGTCCTGCCGCCCGATCAGATCGCTTTGGCTGTCGAGGCCATTCGCGAGGCGGGCCTGTATTAGAAACCTGTTTCGGCTCGTCAATAGCTCGAAACCGATTTCGTGCAGTTATTTTACGAATACTGCAAACAATTTCGGTAAACGGTCGATTTTCGGCTGCGAATAGGGGCATAATCAAAGTCCCGATTGGATGTATTGGGATTACGACAAGCCGCTCGGGTCGTTCCCGGGCGGCTTGTTTGTGGAGAGAGATGGGAGTTTCTAATGGTTAACGAGAAGAAGGTCGCTATTGTCGGCTGCGGTTTCGTCGGTTCGTCTTCGGCGTTCGCGCTGATGCAGAGCGGTCTGTTCTCCGAGATGGTCCTCATCGACGTGGACAAAAACCGTGCCGAGGGTGAGGCCCTGGATATCGCGCACGGCATGACGTTTGCCGAGCCGATGAAGATCTACGCCGGCGATTATTCCGATGTCGCCGACGCCGCCATGATCGTCGTCACCGCTGGCGCTGCCCAGAAGCCCGGTGAGACCCGCCTGGACCTGGTCAATAAGAACGTCAACATCTTTAAGTCTATTATCCCCGAGATTAAGAAGTCCGGCTTCGACGGCATTCTGCTCATCGTCTCCAACCCGGTTGATGTTCTGACCTATGCTGCCATCAAGATGTCCGGCCTGCCCGAGGGCCATGTCATCGGCTCCGGTACCGTGCTCGACACCGGCCGTCTGCAGCAGATGCTTGGTGCCCACGTCGAGGTTGACCCGCGCGATGTCCAGGCCTATGTCATGGGCGAGCACGGCGACTCCGAGTTTGTCGCTTGGTCCAGCGCTCAGGTTGCTGGCGTTCCGCTGAACACCTTCTGCGAGCTTCACGGCCACCTGGAGCATGAGACCGCCGAGAAGCGCATCGCCGAGGACGTCAAGAACTCCGCCTACACCATCATCGAGAAGAAGCACGCCACCTACTACGGCGTCGCCATGGCTGTCAAGCGCATCTGCACCGCTGTTATGCGTGACGAGCAGACCGTTCTGCCCGTTTCCTCGCTCATGGTGGGCGAGTATGGCCTGTCCGATCTGGCCATCTCCATGCCGACCGTCGTCGGCCGCGATGGCGTTGTCTGCCGCGTCCCCGTGCCGCTGAACGATGACGAGCAGCATGAGCTCACCGCCTCCGCAAAGGCCCTCAAGGACATCATCGACAGCGTCGACTTCTCCTGCTAAATCAAGCTCTTTTGGGCAACAGACTACAATGAAAGGCGTCCGGGCCACACGGTCCGGGCGCCTTTTTGGTGCGAGGGGGTCAGGTTACTTTGCACCACCCCAATGCACCATAGTTGATGGGAGGGCCATGTCGGATTCGCCTAATTTTTTGACCTATGCCCAGACGGCGTTTGATCCGTTTGAGGAACGGCCGTTCTGCGCGGTGGATAGCCTGGTTTTTGCGTGGTTGTCCTATTTGCGTTTGCCGGGTGATATGGCGGAGCTGACGAACTGGCAGGGCCTAGACGTACGCGAGCTGCTGCGCGCCGAGTGCTACCAAGACATGATTGGCGACCTGTGGGATCCGGAGGGGAGCCGTGCCCTGTTGGAGGCTGTGGCAGCAAGCCCTCGCTACCGTGGCGTGCGCGTTTGCGGCTATCGTGCCGTGAGCGATGTGGTGGCGACAGAGCAGTTTGCAGCCATGGCGTTCCGGTTTCCTGCGGGGTTTAGTTATCTTTCCTTCCGGGGGACCGACAGCACGATTGTGGGTTGGAAAGAGGACTTTAACATGGCGTTCCGGTGTCCTGTGCCGGCCCAGGAATCCGCGGCACGTTATGTGGACGAGGCGGCGAATGCGATTGACGGGCCGCTTTTGTGCGGAGGTCATTCCAAGGGTGGAAACCTTGCGGTGTACGGTGCGGCAATGTGCTCCAACATCGCCCGTGAGCGAATCGAACGGGCATATTCCCATGATGGTCCGGGCTTCGTCGAGGAGTTCCTGAACGGCGACGCCTTTGCCGATCTTTCCGGTCGAATCGACAAGACGCTACCTCGGTCGTCGATCTTTGGCATGATGTTCGAGACACAGGAGGACTATGCCATCGTTGAGAGCACCGAGTTCAGCCTGCTGCAACACAATCCCTTTAGCTGGGTGGTTGATGGTCGCGACTTCGTGTACTGCGAGCGCCTGTCCGCCGGTGCTCGATACGTCGATGGCTCTATTCGCGAGATGTTGCTTGCAGTGTCGCCTAGCGAGCGCGAGCGTTTTGTAGATGCGTTGTTCTCCGTGTTTGAGGCTACGGGTGCTGAGCGGTTTGCGGATATCGCTGGGAATCTGCGCGAGAGCCTGCCCGTGATGCTCCAGGCTGCGCAAGGCTTTGACAAGGATACGCGACGCTTTGTCTCGCAGACCATCGCGGCAATCCTTAAATGCGCATTGCTGCCCAAACGACCCCAGATCGACATGCCCGCTGCCGGCAAGAGTTTGGCAGAACAGCTCGAGGTTTGGCAGTCCGAGCTCTTGCGCTAGCCATTGGTGCAAAGCAACCTGTCTTCGATGCGTCTGGGGCGGGCTCGACCGCTATACTGGTTCGTGCCGAAATCGATCTAGAACGGAATGCCGTATATGAAAATCAATCACGCGATTCTGCATATTCTGGACTTTGACTCTGCCGTCAACGTCATGAGCCAGCGCGAGCTCGATATCGAGAGCCGTACCGTGCGCAACTTCGTGACCACGCATCTGCGCCGCGCACGTACCTCGGCCGATAATAAACGCGCCACGTTTGCCGAGAACTCCGCATTCGGCGGCGAGCTCAAGGGCTATTTCTTTGGCGAGCGCGAGTTCGTGGACCTGTCGCAGCAGATTGCGGAGTTTATTTCCTCCGAGCTCACCAAAGCCGAGAAAGCCGAGTCCACCGACGTGCTCGTGGCCGATTTTGACGACGATGAGGATGCCCGCTGGTTTGCCGTGATGCTGCTGGGCTCAAAGCAGGCTTTTATGCACGAAGTGGGCCGCGAGGAGGGGGAGGTGCGCAACGACATCGCGCGCCACTACGCCATTCTGCCGAACCCCTCGCAAAAGGTGCCGAGCTATGCCATCGTGCGCGCGAGTACCATGGAGATCGGCTACGTGGACAAGAAGCGCAAGATCGCCGGCGAGGACCGTATGCTTATCCCCGATGGCCTGCTGCAGTGCGACACGGGCGTATCGGGCAAGGAGGTTATCGACACCGTGACGCGTGTGGTCGAGGAAGTCGCCGAGGAGCATGGTGCCAACACGGCTGTAGCGCTCGCTAAGGTTAAGGCTGCGGTTACCGAGAAGGTTGAGGATGACGAGGAGCTGCCGCCTTGGGATATTGTCGATGAGGTCTTTGAGGACGAGCCGGTTATCAAGGAGAGCGTGCGCGCGGCACTGACCGAGGAGAAGGTGCCCAAGCGTGTGCCCGTGGAGCGCAAACAGGTCGAACGCGCAGCGGTGCGCAATCATAAGATTCGTACCGACACGGGTATCGAGATCAGCTTCCCGGCCGAGATGGGTTCGAACTCCGAGTACATCGAGTTCGTCAACGAGCCCAACGGCCTCATCTCCATCGAGCTCAAAAACATCGGCAGCATCGAGAACCGATAAGGCTTTTTACTTTTGAATA
>CABQLK010000064.1 GCA_902465015.1 uncultured Collinsella sp. | reverse complement strand
GAGGTGTAGAAGATCTGGCTGGTGGTGCAGGTGCCGCGGCCCAGGAAGCGGGCGTCCTCATAGTGCTCGGGGTTGAACTTGGGATCCAGCATCTTTACCAGGCCGTTGATCTCGGTGGAGCCGTCGGCGGGGTTCTCGTTCAGGT
Source organism: uncultured Collinsella sp. (assembly GCA_902465015.1). Lineage (GTDB taxonomy): Bacteria > Actinomycetota > Coriobacteriia > Coriobacteriales > Coriobacteriaceae > Collinsella. The sequence continues at coordinate 6,987 of CABQLK010000064.1, read as the reverse complement.
CACGGACGTTCAGGATGACCTCGGCCATCTTGTGGATGGCGTTGTCGCCGCGCTCGGGGGCGGAGCCGTGGCAGGACACACCGTGCATATCCACGCGGATCTCCATACGGCCGCGGTGGCCGCGGTAGATGCCGCCGTCGGTAGGCTCGGTGGAGATAACGAATTCGATCTTGCTGCGGGCGTCCTCAGGACCGTTGAAGTACTCGTTGACGATGGACTGCCAGCACATACCGTCGCAGTCCTCCTCCTGCACGGAGCCGACGACCATGATCTTGTAGCCCTCGGGGATGAGGCCCAGATCCTTCATGATCTTCGCGCCGTAGGTCGCGGAGGCCATGCCGCCCTCCTGGTCGGAGCCGCCGCGGCCGTAGATGATCTCGTCGGTCTCGTAGCCCTCATAGGGATCGGCATCCCAGTTCTCGATGTTGCCGATGCCGACGGTGTCGATGTGGGAGTCGATGGCGATGATCTTGTCGCCCTCGCCCATAAAGCCCATGACGTTGCCCAGGCCGTCGACCTTGACCTCGTCATAGCCAAGGCTCTCCATCTCAGCCTTGATGCAGGCAACAACCTCACCCTCCTCGCAGGACTCAGAGGGGTGAGAGATCATAGCGCGCAGGAAGCGAGTCATGTCAGCACGGTGGGACTCAGCAGCAGCCTTGATAGCGTCGAAATCGAGTTCTTTAGCCATTGTTCATAACCTTTCAAACGAAGGAATCTACCTGTGAGGTGGCGGAGCGATACCTATTTGCTCCGCTGCTCGGACAGTCCTGCGCAAGACGGAAAGCACATTAAGTGCTTTCCTTTGCGTGCGGAACTCGCGACGGAGCAAATAGGTATCGCTCCGCCTCCCGGGTTCATGCATCTGCAGGACATAGGGGGTCTAATAGGAATTTGGCGCGGCGCGTTGCGCCGCCCAACGATTAGCAGGTCGGATACTCGCCCTCCCAGACGATGCGACGGTACTGATCCGGGTCCGTGTCACCTTCCGTGGAGAAGCAGAGCACGGAGCTCGTCTTGTCCAGGCCGATGAGTTCCTTGAGCTCGGCGTACTCGGGATCGAGCATGAGGGTCTCGACCAGGCCGGTGGTCACAGCGCCGGACTCGCCGGAGATGACGCGCGGGTCGCCCTTCTCGGGAGCGCCCAGGGTGCGCATGCCGCGAGCGGTGACCCAGTCGGGGCAGGACACGAAGGCGGTGGCATGGTTGCGCAGGATATCCCAACCCAGGATGTTGGGCTCGCCGCAGCACAGACCGGCCATGATGGAGGGCATGTCGCCGTCCACGATGCGCGGATCGCCGTCGCCGGCGGCAGCGCCCTTGTACAGGCAGGCGGCAGGCGCGCACTCAACCACGACGAAGGTGGGCGGGTTATCGGGATACAGGTTGGTGAAGTAGCCCACCACGGCGCCAGCGAGCGAACCCACGCCAGCCTGGACAAACACGTGCGTCGGGCGGTTGATGGCCATCTCGCGCAGCTGCTCGGCAGCCTCGGAAGCCATGGTGCCGTAACCCTCCATGATCCAGGACGGAATCTTCTCGTAGCCCTCCCAGGCGGTGTCCTGAACGATGACACCGCGCTCGCAGGCGTCGGCCTCGGCGGCGGCCATGCGCACGCACTCGTCGTAGTTGACCTCTTCGATGGTCACCGTGGCGCCCTCGGCGGCGATGTTATCAAAGCGGGGCTTGGTGGAACCCTTGGGCATGTGCACGACGGCCTTCTGGCCCAGCTTGTTGGCAGCCCATGCCACGCCGCGGCCATGGTTGCCGTCGGTGGCGGTAAAGAAGGTAGCCTGGCCAAAGTCCTTGGCAAGCTGATCGGAGGTCAGGTAATCGAAGGTGCAGTCGGCAACGTCCTTGCCGGTCTCGTCGGCAATATAGTTGGCCATGGCAAACGAGCCGCCCAGGACCTTAAAGGCGTTGAGGCCAAAGCGATAGCTCTCATCCTTAACGCACAGGTTGGACAGGCCCAGGCGCGCAGCCTGACCGTCCAGACGGGCAAGCGGAGTGACGGTATATTGAGGGAACGACTGGTGGAAGGCACGGGCCTTCTTCACGTGGTCGAGGCTCATGATTCCCAAGTGCTTGTCATCGCTCTTGGGCATCGTGTTGCCCGCCCACTGGATCTTATCGGCCATACGGTGAACTCCTTAAGTCCTCTCTTGCCGGCCCCCGCATACGCGTTTCAGCCCGATCCCATTCACACGGCTGAACTTTTATGTGGATGCCAAACAAAAAGTTTGTTAGTAATGTTCTATCACACTTTTTGATTGGCATACCTAACGAATTGTTTGTTGCCGTAATCGGTACTTTTTCGCCGCCGAACGGTCATGAATTGCCTTGTTGATGGATTTGTTTGCGGTCAAGTGTGGTTTATGGCAAAGTGTGCCCAAACTAATTTTTAGGAAGGCACCCATGACCCCCGCACAGATTGAGTTTTACAAGCGCCTCGCACACGGTCTGGCGCTCCAATTTGGCCCCAACTGCGAAGTCGTCGTCCACGATCTGGAGACCGAGGACGTGGACCACTCCATCGTAGTGATCGAAAACGGCCACGTCAGCGGGCGCAAACTGGGTGACGGCCCCAGCCATATTGTGTTTGAGTCCATGCACGAGGGCACCACCGACGTGCACGACCGCGAGCCATACCTCACCAAAACCACCGATGGCAAGCTGCTCAAGTCCTCGACCATCTTTATCCGCAACGACGAGGGCAAGCCCGTCGGCATTTTGGGCATCAACTTTGACATTACGCTTATGAAGGCTTTTGAGCGTTCGCTCGACGCCTTTACCGGCACCGGCGGCACGGGCTATACCGAGCCCGAGCCCATTACCAAGAACATCGGCGACCTGCTCGAGGACCTGCTGCACGAGTGCGAGCAGTTTGTGGGCAAGCCCGCGGCACTCATGACCAAAGATGAGCGCATTCGTGCCATTGGCTACCTCGACCGTCGCGGTGCCTTCCTCATTTCCAAGTCGAGCGAGCGCGCCTGCGAGTTCTTTGGCATCTCCAAGTACAGCTTCTATAGCTACCTCAATGAGGCCAAGGCGGCGGCCGGCGACAAGTAGGCACTCGCCTGGATTGCCCCTCCCCTTTTGGGCGCGAGTTCTGGAAAGCACGAATCCAAGACCGAGCCGCTTGGGAAGTTCCATATAATCGATGTCATTAGTATTTCGAAAGGATGGGACAGAATGGCGTTGAGCAAGGCATCATGCACCGGTCGCGGATTGATTCCGGCAATTGGTGGACATGTGCACCGCATGTTCGATGAGGGTGAAGACGACCTGTTTTCGCTGAGCCTTGACGATGTGATGGATGATCGCCCGTGGACCGCCGACGAACTCATGGGCGGCGGCGGGGCTCACCCGTCAAGCCCCAATCCCGCACTTGCGCCTAAGACCGCATCTGCGCCGACTCCTGCGCAGTCGGCTGTTTCGACGCCCGCGCCTACACCCGCACCCACTTCGGCGCCCACGCCCGCTCCCCGCCCCGCAAGTGACCCATCCGAGACGGCGGCATTTCTCGCAGCAGCGACGCAGGGCAAATCGGCCGACAGCACTGTTATGTACAGCGCCCAGCAGTTGCCTGTTCCTGCGGCACGCAAGCCTCCGGTCGCAAGGCTCGATGAGCCCGTTGCCCATCAGGTTGCCTACGATTCCTGGGCTGCAGCCGATCTGGATGAGACCTCTACCGGCATGCCGGCGCTCGACGTTCCAGTTAACCCGCTTTTTGCCGCCAACACGGGCGCCGCGGACCATGAGGACGGTGCGGCATATTCCGATTATTCCGATGGCTATGCTGGCAACGGTCGCATCGAGACTGAGGATTATGGCACCGCATCGAGCGATTATCTCAACGATCCGTACGCTGCCACGCCCGCACCGGAATATGACCCGGAGGCCGCGTCCGCGCCGGCGTATACCAAAAGTACGGGCGAAGAGCGCTTCGCCGATTATTACGCCGAGGAAAAGGCGCTGCGTTTCTCGGAATTTCCGCAGGCAGTCAAGGTTGCCTTTATCGCCATTGTCATTGCCCTGCTCGGCGCCATTGCGTTTGAGGGATTCCAGCTGTTCCGCGGCCCCACCCAAGCGGAGTCGGAAACCCAGCAAAAAGAGGACGATAACCAGTACCTGGACATCAACACCCTCAAGGGCGACCCCAACGACGGAGACGACGAGTAGCGAGGGCTGAAGGCAGCCGCAGGATCCCGCATCCAGCATCGGCTTCTAAGTGCTGTTTTGTCATCCAACTACACTTTTCCGAAGTTTTAAGGTGCCTATTTCGACACTTTTCCGGATTTTATACTCTGTCCCTCCAGATGCGCTTTACGGTGCAGGCGTTGGAAGAAGGGCCATGTGCCGCTGGCGGCCCACATGTTCTGCAGATCAAGCTGCTCGGAGACGACTCGCGCGAGCCGTCCAGCTGGAAGCTCTTTGCCGACGGCGCGTGCGTTGCGGACGGATCCGGCGCCTTTGCCCGCGAGTGCTTCTGCGAGGGCGCCGAGGTGTTTCTGGACCTGTGCCGCGACGCCGTACGCGCGACCGAGCTGTACCAGTGGAGCCAGAGGGAGTACGAGCTGCTGAGTGCGGCCCGCAGGATCGTAAGGGTGTAGACGGGCGGACGAGCCATCGACGATTTTGAGCTGGCAAGGGCCGGGAACTAGATTCCCGGCCTTCAACCTAGCACTGCTTTATGAGATCGAGCACCGCAGGAATGTCATCGACATTCCGAAGCGCAACGTAAGTGGGTAAGCCCGGGCCAAATCCACCCTGCGTACGCTTGTCCTGGCACATATCCTCTGGATCCGTTAGATCATCCACACTCTTTGCCAAGCCAACGGCAATCCAACCACCGTTGCTGGTCCTGCCTTCTAGCACGGCATGCAGTTTTCGCTTGCCCGACCTGAAGCCTACATAGTACTTAGCTATGTAGGACTCCCACGAAGGGTTACCACTCAGAACGGACTCGCGCACCTCATCGAAAAGTTTCTGGTTGAGCCCACCTTCGGCAAAGGTGGGGTGGTTCTCCCGCAGAGTCCAGACAGGAGCCTCGTCAGACTCCCCACGAGAAGGACGGTACTTGTCGACGACGTCTGCCGGAAGGTCGGGATACTTCCATATCTCGCACGCTTCTTTCGCCAGCTCGTCCGCGCGCTGCCCAATCTCTTCCTCACCCCATTTTTCATGCGAGACAATCGATTTGTTTAGGTAGAGCGGGCTGCACTTAAATCCGACGTCAGGCAGATTGAGCTTGTCCGAGAACGACCGGTTTGAGTACTCCTGGTTGTAGCCCGTCAGCGTAAGATTTCCCAAGTTGTTGCACAGCCTGTCGTGGACGTCTTCCCAGTTCTCACCAAGCGATTCCTTCCAGCCGTGCTCATCATCGATCGTCTGGGGCATGATGTGCTCGATCTGGTAATCGTCGGCTGAGATGGACTCCTTCGGGTGGTGCCAGTTCTCCATGCGTTCCAGGTAATAGCGCTTTTTAGAGAAGCGGTTGTAGCAGTCACGCGTCTTAAACTCCTCGACAAAATGCTCGTCTGTCGGAAAGTATGCGGTCATACCGCTGCTGTGGATAAGGAGCATCGCCGTAACGTACTCCTCGATATCGTCCTGCTGCTCGAGATTGCGATACATGCCGGCAAAGAAATTATTTAGGCCCGTGGTAAGTCTGCCGCAAACCGCTCGCCTGAACAGAAACGACTCGATAGTCTCGCAGATACGTAAAAACGCATTGCGGTCTAGTCCATTCCCCTCGTAAACCGAATAAAGCAACATTAAGAGGGGCCTTATCTGCTTCACGTCGAGGCTTACGATTCTGCCGAACACTCGGCGCAGTCCGTCGTCCTCCTCCTTACCAAGGAACAGACTGGCGTATCTATGTGCATACCCGCGCAGCTCCTTAAGCAGACCCTCGGTGTCACCATCGTAGTCGTCGGCGAAATAGCGCTTAAACTCGTAGTAGGCCTCGTTCTCCTTCGGCATCCTATTGGGAACTTTAAGCCACAGCCAGTACCAGATAAATGCATTGAACTCTTCTTCGCCGCCTTTTCCGAACAAGCGCTCGAGCGGATGCCAGTAACCCTCGTAGAGCTTGGTCTGTTCGTCGTTGGGAAGCGACATAAGAACGTAGTTACGAATGAGGTCGATAGGCGTGAGCGGCTTACCCTTGGAGTTCATGGACTCAAATATGAGCTGGGCATTATCGACGCCAGCGGTGAGCTTAGTGTCGATGACCTGCACGCGGTTTAGCCCCGCCCAAAGCCTTGCAGGGTCGAATGATTTCCCGTGCATCTTTTCACGGAAGAACGCGTGGTTCTCGACGATACGATCCGATTTTTCATCCGGCACGGGAGATCTAGATACGATGGAGAACAGCGTCTCTTTATCGTCCTGCGAGAGCACCAATTTGTAGCGCGCTAGACCGTTGTAGTCGTCATCGTTAAAGAGGTAGTTCTTCCGCAGCGCCGAAATCTTGAGATCGCCAAGGAAGCCAGCCTTGTCGGGATTACTCTCCAGATAGTCAGCCAAGGCAGCAATCATCAACGAAAACGTCGTCAGACGCTGCTGTCCGTCAATCAGAAGCACTCGCGAGATACTCGTGGCAGAGCTCTCGGACTCGGGGATATAGAGCATCGACCCCACGAAGTGCGATGCGCCATCACGGCCAGCGCGCATGACGTCATCCCAAAGCACCTCGCACTCTTTCACACTCCACGAGTAAACTCGCTGGTACACGGGAATGACGAACTGCATCTTCGCCACGCCCATAAGGTCGAGCAGATTCGCCTCGGTTGCTTTCATTTACGCTTGTCCCCTTTCTTGTTTACGCCGCTTGCGGTCAGTCCCCCACTGAACGAAAGGCGCTAAAGACCAGAGCATCGAAGCGCTGGAGCAACCGGGATGCTCGTCTCACTAGATTTTACAACGCTTGTCGCGAATACAGTTGAAAGCCAATCCGGTTCCGATGGCTCCCCCTATGAGAAG
>CABQLK010000063.1 GCA_902465015.1 uncultured Collinsella sp. | reverse complement strand
ACATCCGTATGTGTCAAGTGGCTCCAGGACGAGAAGAATCTCGATGTCGTTTGTGTCTGCGGCAACGTGGGCCAGGAAGAGACCGGACTGGATGCCAAGAAGCAGAAGGCGCTCGACCTGGGCGTTCTCGATTGCCAGGTGCTCGACCTGCGCGACGAGTTCTCCGATGAGTTCCTGACTAAGGCCATCGCCGCAAACTCCATGTACGAGAACAAGTATCCGCTGCTCTCCGCCCTGTCTCGCCCGCTGCTTGCCAAGAAGCTTGTTGAGGTCGCCCACGAGTTTGGCGCGACCTACGTCGCCCACGGCTGCACCGGCAAGGGTAACGATCAGGTCCGTTTTGAGGCCGCCGTCAAGGCCCTCGACCCCGAGCTCAAGGTTATCGCCCCGGTTCGCGAGTGGGACCTGAAGTGCCGTCCCGACGAGGTCGCCTATGCTCACGCCCACAACGTGCCGGTTCCCGAGGGTGCCAACGACAACCCCTACTCCATCGACGACAACCTGTGGGGTCGTGCCATTGAGTGCGGCCACCTGGAGGATCCCTGGAACGAGCCGCTCGACGACGCCTGGGTTATGACCAAGAACCCCGAGGACACGCCGGACACCCCGACCTACACCGAGATTGAGTTTGAGGCCGGCAAGCCCGTCGCCGTAGACGGCAAGAAGATGAAGCTCTCTGAGATCGTCATCGCCCTCAACAAGATCTCCGGCGACAATGGCTTTGGCCGTCTCGATCTGGTCGAGGATCGCCTGGTGGGCCTTAAGAGCCGCGAGTGCTACGAGGTTCCCGGCGCCCTGACGCTCATCACCGCCCACAAGGCGCTCGAGGACATCTGCGTCGAGGGCGACCTGCTCAAGACCAAGATCAAGCTCGAGCAGGATTGGGCCACCGCCGTGTACAACGGCCAGTGGTACAGCCCGCTCAAAAACGCGCTCGATGCCTTTATGGCCGATACCCAGAAGTTCGTGACCGGCACTGTCCGTCTGAAGTTCTTTAAGGGCAACTGCCATGTCGTCGGCCGCAAGAGCCCCTTCAGCCTCTACGACTACGGTCTGGCTACCTACGACCGCGACACCACGTTTGACGAGAAGGCCAGCGCCGGCTTTATCGAGATCGATACGCTGTCGCTCAAGACGTGGGCAAAGGTCCAGGGCCCCAGCTCTGCTGCCGCCCAGGCCTAGCGCCTCCTTCCCTTGGTATCCGCGCGGCCCATCCGCGTGATACATAACGGGCGCACGGGGTCCCTACCTTTCGTTATGCTTGCTGACACTTCTTAACATCGGTGGCCCCTACGTTCCGCCCGCATATATGATGCCGTGTCTGCGGCTGAGTCCGAGCCCCGCCGGGGTTGTCCGGCGGGGCTCCTTCTATCAATTTGGCGGCTCTGCGCCTATATATATGAGGAGTATCCATTATGTTCAATGCTATCGCGCATGCTTTACTTGCCCTCGCGCCCGAGTTCGATGCTGCAAGGGTCGAGGACATCCCTATGAGCCTGAAGGCCTGGATCGATGGTTCGCAGGGCAACATCCGGAGGGAGACGTTGGGCGCCAAGTGCATGGCGCGTCACTTCTTTGCAAATTAGCTACATGGCTCCGCACACGGTGGGGAATGTGTAAAACTAGCGGTTGAAAAATCGCTTTAGCGATATGGCGCATTGCTTTGGGCGCTTGTTTTGGTATTTGGAGAAAGGGGACGGTTCCATGGCTCTTTGGGGTGGTCGTTTTGAGGCAGGCGTGGCCGAGGTCACGCAGGAGTTTGGCGCGTCGCTGCCGGTCGACAAACATCTCTATAAACAGGATATCGCCGGCTCTAAGGCGCATGCCAAAATGCTGGCGGCCCAGGGCATCATCAGTGCCGAGGACGAGCAGGCGATTGCCGAGGGTCTGACCGGAATCGAACAGGATATCGATGCCGGCAACTTCACCTTCGACATCAACGACGAGGACATTCATATGTCCATCGAGAGCGAGCTGACGCGTCGCATCGGCGAGGCTGGCAAGCGCTTGCATACCGGACGTTCGCGCAACGATCAGGTGGCGACCGACACGCGCCTGGGCGTCAAGGCGCTGGCCAAGGAGCTCATGGAGGCCAATCTAGAGCTGCGCCATGTGCTGGTGGATGCGGCTAAGAAGTACGACAAGGTGATTTTGCCGGGCTACACGCACATGCAGCACGCTCAGCCCGTGCTGCTGTCGCATCATCTGCTGGCGTATTCCTGGATGTTCGCGCGCGACTTTACGCGCCTGAAGGCCGCCTTTGATGCCGCCGACAACTGCCCGCTGGGTGCTGCCGCGCTTGCCGGTACGAGCTATCCGCTCGATCGCCAGATGACGGCTGCCGAACTTGGCTTTGCGGGCGTGATTCCCAACTCGCTCGATGCGGTTTCCGACCGTGATTTCCTGCTCGATCTGCATTACGCCGGATCCGTCATGGCGATGCACCTGTCGCGTCTTTCCGAGGAGATCGTGCTGTGGTCGAGCTCCGAATTTGGCTTTATCACGCTTTCCGACTCGTACTCCACCGGCTCGTCTATCATGCCGCAGAAGAAGAATCCCGACTTTGCCGAGCTTATCCGCGGCAAGAGCGGCCGTGTGTATGGCAACCTGGTGCAGCTGCTCGTGACCATGAAGGGCCTGCCGCTTGCTTATAACAAGGACTTGCAGGAGGACAAGGAGGGCGCGCTCGATACCGCTCATACGCTCATGCAGTGCCTGTCGGTTATGGCCGGTATGATTTCGACTTGGACCGTCAACGAGGATGCCATGGCGCGCGAGTGCGGCGTGGGTCACCTTGCCGCCACCGATGTTGCCGATTACCTGGCCAAGCGTGGCCTGCCGTTCCGCGAGGCACATGCCGTGGTGGGCCATCTGGTCCTGATGTGCGAGAAGCGCGGCTGCAATCTTGAGGACCTGCCGTTTGAGGTGTTCCAGGAGGCAAGCCCGCTCTTTGAGCGCGACATTACCGAGGCGCTCGACATCCCGTCGATTGTCGCCGCGCGCACGACCGAGGGCGGCACCGCCCCTGCCGCCGTTGCCGTGCAGCTTGATCGCGCCGAGGCACAGCTCGTGGCTGACGAGGGTGTATTTGGGTCACTGACTAAGGTCGTCGAGATGGGCCACGGGGTAAAGTAGGGATTTGGCTGAAGCCGTTTTGGCCATTTATTGATAAATCGTTTTCACTTTACGGGCGCCTGCTGATGTGGGCGCCCGTATTTTGTTGCTATGGGGGAGGGGCTTGTCGAGAACTTCTGTAGGACCTTTGGGCAGGTTGTGAAGGGGTTACGTTCGCGGGCGGCAACCGACCGCCTGCTCTGTTCGATGCGGTTGATGGGCGGTCGGATGGTACTCTAATCGGGCTTCGAAACAGAAGTGACACATATGGAGCGCTTTAATAAATTGCAACGTTTCAATAAACAGCTTTTTGTTTAACTGCAGCTAAAACTCTGTTACGATGCAGTCCAGGCGGGTGCCGGAATGGGACTTGGGTACGCGCGAACCTACTTGAAAGGCTACTTTTATGGCTATCGAGAAGACCTTCATCATGATTAAGCCCGACGCCGTGCGCGACCGTAAGATCGGCGAGATCGTTGCTCGCATTGAGCGCAGCGGCCTTGTCATCGAGCGCATGGAGATGACCACGCTCGAGCGCGCTACCGCCGAGGAGCATTACGCCCATCTGGCCGACAAGCCCTTCTTTGGCGGTCTGTGTGACTTTATGACGAGCGGTCCGGTCGTTAAGATGGTCGTTTCCGGTTCTTCTGCTGTTGCTAAGATGCGCACCCTTATGGGCGCCACCAATCCGCTCGACGCTGCCCCTGGCACCATCCGCGGCGACTTTGCCGTCGATGTCAACGCCAACGTGATCCACGGCTCCGACTGCCTGGAGAACGCCGAGATCGAGATCAAGCGTTTCTTTGGCTAAACCAGCTTTGACTCCTTAAAGCTGTTAGCGTGTGGCTTGGGCGCCGCGGAACTCCATCCGTGGCGCTCTTTTTTTATACCAGTAGATTTCTAGGCATGTCCCAAAAATCTACAAAGGTGCCCGCCCGGACGTGTGTTCCGAGCGGGCACCTTGCTGTGAGCTTTTTCGCTAAGTAGTTTAGGCCTCGTCGACGACCTTGAGTCCGCGGGTCTGGTCGATCTCGTTGAGGAGATTTACGCGACGCTCGTGGCGACCGCCCTCAAACTCGGCGTCGAGCCACTCGTCGACAATCATCTTGGCAAGTTCGGAGCCCACGACGCGGGCACCAAAGGCGAGCACGTTGGTGTTATTGTGCATGCGCGAGAGCTTGGCGCTGAAGGGCTCGGAGCACACGACGGCGCGAACGCCCTCGACCTTATTGGCGGCAAGACTGATCCCGACGCCGGTGCCGCAGATCAGGATGCCCAGATCGACGTTGCCGTTGGCTACTGCCTTGCCCACCTTATAGCCGGCGATGGGGTAATCGAAGCTCTCGGAGGTGTCGGTTCCAAAGTTCACGACCTCATAGCCGCGCTCCTTCAGGTGCTCGGAGATGATGTTCTTGAGCTCGACGGCGGCGTGGTCGTTACCGATACCGATCTTCATGGATGGTTCCTCTCTGGTCCGTGCGGCGGAATTGCTAAAGGTTTTACCGCGTTCGACTGCATGATAGCGCGACTTTTGTGTAATCGCTCGGGCGTTTTTTGGTCAAACGCTTTAGCATGCAACAAGACTAGCTTCTCATGCATGAATGCCGTCACTTTGCGCTTGAACACCGTCCGCCGGAACTTGGGTTGCGGTTTTTGATGCATTGTTATCAAATAAATAGAGCTAACTACTATCGAGAGCCCAGTCCGTTATGCAAGCAGGAGATACCTATGCCTACCGATTCTATCCGCGATGCCGCATTTTGCGATGTCTTGAACCGCGAACTTGTCTGCGCGCTCGGCTGCACCGAGCCTATTGCCGTTGCCTATGCAGCGGCGCTGACGAGCCAGACGCTCGGTTGCGAACCCGATCATATGGATGTTGCCTGCTCGGGCAATATCATCAAGAACGTTAAGAGCGTGACCGTGCCCAACTCGGGCGGTATGCACGGTATTGAAGCGGCGGCCGTGCTGGGTGCCGTGGGTGGCGACGCCAAGAGCGCGCTCGAGGTGCTCGAGAGCGTTAACGACGAAGATCGTGCTCGCGTGGCCGAGCTCCTCGCCGATGCCGGTTACTGCGATGTGTCGCTTGCCGAGGGTGTGCCCAATCTGTATATCAAAGTAACCGCGACGGCCGGCGGACATGCCGCGGTCGTCGAGATTACCGACCACCACACCAATGTCACGTGCCATATGCTTGACGGTATTCCGGTATGCGGCAAGTCGGCGGGGGAGTGTGCCGCCTGCGCCGAGCGCGTCGTGGCCGAGCGTGCGGCAGATAGCGCCGACACGCCCATGTCGATCGAGTCCATCATCGACTTCATCGAGGACGGCGACATCGATGGCGCCCGCGCCGCCGTTGAGCGTCAGATTGAGCTGAACGGTGCGATCAGTGCCGAGGGCCTCGCGCACGCTTGGGGCGCCGAGGTGGGCCGTACGCTGCTGGGCGCCCGTGCCGATGACGTCGCCTGTCGAGCCCGTGCCCGTGCAGCCGCCGGGTCTGACGCTCGCATGAACGGCTGTGCTTTGCCGGTCGTCATTGTGTGCGGCTCGGGCAATCAGGGCATTACCTGCGCCTTGCCCGTTATGGAGTATGCCGAGTACCTGCGCTGCGACCACGAGCGCCTGGTGCGCGCCGTGATGCTGTCCGATCTCATCGCCGTGCATATCAAGAGCTATATCGGTGCGCTCTCGGCGTTTTGCGGTGCTATTTGCGCCGCGTGCGGCGCCGGCGCTGCGATTACCTGGCTGTGCGGTGGCACGCGCGAGCAAATCGGTGCGACGGTTTCGAACACGCTCGGCAACGTGGGCGGCATCGTGTGCGATGGCGCCAAGGCAAGCTGTGCCGCCAAGATTTCCGCTGCCGTCGATGCGGCGATTCTGGGCCATGATATGGCCATGCAGGGTCGCGGCTTCCGCGCCGGTGAGGGCCTGATCCAAGATACCGTTGAGCAGACAATCGCTAGCATGGGCTACGTAGGTCGCGTGGGCATGAAGGACACCGACGTCGAGATCCTCAACATCATGATCGGCAAAACCCAGGTTTGTTAAGACAGTTCGTCGGCTATTTGGTGTTCGTAGAAGGCTTCGATTACGGCGTTAAAGTCGCGGGCGAAGTCTTCCATCGTTCCGCACCAGGTGGCTCGGCTGGGCTTGCCTTGGCCCACATAGGCAGTCTGAATGCCGCAGGCGGGACTGGGGAAGTCGCGCCTGGGATCGTTGCCCACCATAAGGACCTCGTGTGGCTCGAGCCCCATCACCTGAAGCTGCTCTAGATAGTAGGTGGCATCGGGCTTGCAGCGGGTGGTGTTTCCCATGTGCGTCACGAGTTCAAAGGGGGCGTCGGCCAGGTCGCCCCAGCCCATGCGGCACTCGATGGCCCCCTGGGGAAAGCTGGGGTTGGTAAAGAGCGCGCAACGCAGTCCAGCGTCCTGTACGGCCTGGAGCGCGGCGTGCGCGCCCGGCATAGCGTGGGCGTTAATGACCTCGTCGTTCTTGTACGGAAGAATTTCGCGGTCATAGTAGGTAAACGCCTCGTAGATGAGGGGATCGGAGAGGCAGATCCCGCATCGGCGCTCGACCTCTTCTTGGTAAAACTCAAGATTGGTGCGGTTGTCCGTGCCGCTGCGGCGATTGGCGTTGAGGTCGACCAGGATGGTGCCGAGGCGCGCCATCGTGCCACCGCGGCTGCGGCGCCCGATATCCGCGAGCATCGAAGAGACATCCTTAAAATAGCGGAGGATGAACGCGTTGAGGTTGATGCTAAGAAGCGTTTCGTCCATATCGAAAACGACTGCTTTGAGCACGCGGGCACCTTTCTCGAAAAATCGATCTAGAATCGTTGGCTCCGGATACTTTACCCCAAAGCCGAATGCCTGGCTGGTTATCGTCAAGTTGCGGAGACGTGTGTTCATAAGATTACGAAAAAGTCTCCACACGAGTAAAAAATCGCAGTTCACGCTTGAAATCGAACTCATTTCCCCGTAACCTATACGAACGTGATTGCATAAGCGTCACATTAGTATCTGTCGGCTCCCGAGTGTTCCTAAACGTTGTGTGCTTGTCGCACCCTTCTGTAGGTCCTAGCAATCGGGGCCCCGTAGTTCGAAAGGGGTCCACCTTTGAGTGAGATTCAGAACTCGTCCATTTTCTCTCTTGACGATGTCAACGAGGAGGAGATGAACAACCTCATCGACGGTACGATTACCGACTTTGATGAGGGCGATCTCGTTAACGGCACTGTCGTTAAGATCG
>CABQLK010000062.1 GCA_902465015.1 uncultured Collinsella sp. | reverse complement strand
GTCGCCTGCTCGGACAGTCCTGCTCGCACGGAGAGCACATTAAGTGCTCTCCGGCTCGTGCGGAACTCGCGATAAACCTTGTATACGCCCGCCCGCTCCCGAGGGGCTCCCATCCCAAATGCGGAGCAAAGCTCCGCACGCCAACTTTTTCTTTCAGCTAAAGAACGCCGGAAATTCGACGCTGGCTTGTTAACCTTGCTGGACGTTGTCGACGCCAAACCAGCCCAGAAGCTATATCGATACAGAAAGGTCCCCGGACGGAGGGGCCGGATATAAGGTTTATCGCGAGTTCCGCACGCAAAGAAGGCCACTTAATGTGGCCTTCGTCTTGCGCAGGACTGTAGAGCAGGAAACCTTATATCCGGCCCCTCCGTCCGGGGACCGCGCCGTACCAGCTACAGCGTCATGTTCGGATCGGCGTCGACATCGAACGGCGAGATTTCACCTCGGTCGAATTTACGGCGAGCGACCTCCGCGATCATGGCTGCGTTATCGGTACAGGCAGACAAGGGCGGCACCGTTACGCGAATCCCCTGACGCCCAAGCTTCTTGATCATCATCTCGCGCAGATGCGGGTTGGCCGAGACGCCGCCGCCGATGCAGTATTCCTTACATCCGGTAGCGCGCAATGCGTTTTTGGCCTTCTTGTACTGCACGTCAAAGACAGCCGCCTCAAACGAAGCCGCCAGATCGGGCAGGTGAATCGTGCGCCCGGCCTTGGTCTCCTGCTCGATGTAGAGCGTCACGGCCGTTTTAAGACCCGAAAGCGAGAAACGATAGTCTCCCCTGCTGTTAAGCGCACGGGGGAAATCGATCGCACGGGGATTGCCCGTCTCGGCCAGCTTGGAAATGATGGGGCCACCGGGATAGCCCAGGCCCAACGCCTTGGCCACCTTGTCGAAGGCCTCGCCCACGGCGTCGTCGAGCGTCTCACCGAGCACCTCGTAGTCGCCCCATGCCTTTACGTGCACGAGCATGGTGTGCCCGCCCGAGACAAGCGTAAAGATAAACGGAGGCTTGAGGTCGGGCTGCGCCAGCAAGTTGGCAAACAGGTGCCCCTCCAGATGGTTGACGCATACGAGCGGCTTACCGGCAGCGTAGGCAAAGCCTTTGGCAAAGGCAACGCCCACCACGAGGGCGCCCACCAGGCCCGGACCCTGTGTCACGCCCACGGCGGCAAGCTCGCTGGGGGCAATGGCTCCACCCTCAAGACCAAGCGATGCTGCGGCATCCTCGAGCGCCGCATCCACGACACTCACAATCACCTCAACGTGTTTGCGCGAGGCGATCTCGGGCACCACGCCGCCAAAGCGGGCATGAAAATCAATCTGTGTCGACACCTGGTTGGCCAGCATATTGCCATCCGCATCGATAATCGCCACGGCCGTCTCGTCGCAGGAACTCTCGATAGCGAGCACTAGGCGGCGGCGCTCAATTTCGGCACGCTCCCCCTCGGAGCGCCCAGGCGCAGGCAGCGGCCATACGCGCCGCTCTGCCGCCGTCGGCTCGGGCGAAGCATTGTCGACCGGAAGCACCAGGGGCAGCGGCGCCGTCATGACGATGGCATCCTTGCCGACACCGTAGTAGCCGCGGCGACGGCCAGCCTCGGTAAAGCCCAGAGCGTTATAAAGCGCGATCGCCCCCTCGTTACCGTCCTCGACCTCGAGCGAAGCAGTGGTGCAGCCGAGCATCTGGGCATCATAGCTCACGTGCGACAGCAGCTTGCGGGCAATGCCCTCGCGGCGACGTGCCGGGTCGACGGCGACATCCAGAATCTGCACATCACCGTCCACGACCATACCGCCGGCAAGGCCCAGCAGCTTGCCGTCGTCGTGTGCCACCCACCAACTACGCGGCGCAGCAACGTCCTCGCCCAGTTCGGACAGGAACATGCCCGGCGTCCACGCCTCGTGTCCGGCACCTTCAAAGCAGGCAGCCTCCAGCGCGCTCGTGCCCTCGGCATCCGCCGCGCCCATGGGACGGAACTGCAGATGACGACCGGCGAGCTCATCGGCAACACCCGTAATTTCGCTCTGCGCACTCTCGGCAAGACCAAGACGCTTGCGCTCGTTTTCCTCGGCATCCGAAAGGCGCGTGTAAATCGGCAAGACGCGGGCCGGATCGCCGTCACCCGCAGCGTGCGCGAGCAGCAAGCCCTCGCCCGAAGGCCACCACAGGTCGCGCTCCACGCAGCGGGCGGTCTCGTCCTCACCCAGCAGCTTGCCATAGCGCACGAGACCGTCACCGGTCAGCTGAACCTGGTCCCAGTCCGCTGCTTGGCGCCACTCATCGAGCGCCACGGCGGCCTTGACCACGTGTTCGCGCTCAAATTGACGCTCGGGACCCTCATCAACCAGCATATACAGCGCCGGATATACCTCACCGCGCATAGCATCGGCCAAGATACCAAGCTTGCCGCGCACGCCAGCCTTCCACGCCGTCCAAGCGCAAGCGTCGAGCGTCGACACGCCCAGCAGCGGAACATTGGCACCACGCGCGAGGCCCTTGGCAGTGGAGATGCCGATGCGCACACCCGTAAAGGACCCCGGGCCGCGGCCGACCACATAGCAACCAACATCGCTGCGATCCAGACTGACTTGAGCCAGCACGCCATCAACGGTATTCACGAGCTCAACGTTGGCGTGACGGCGACACATGTGGTCGCCACTCACGAGCTTCGTCTCGCCCGTCTGCCCATCAATCCAGCTTGCCGCGCAGGCAAGCATGTCGGTCGAAGTATCGAGCGCCACCACCAGCGCGTTGTCTTTATGCAAGCTCATCTTGTACAGCCTTATCAATCAAATGGGAAAGCTCCATTGCGCGGTCACCGTGCGCCTCGAGCGTTATCGTTCGCACATCACTGTCGCCCTCATCACGCTTGAGCGTCACCGAAAGATACTCATCCGTCAGCTCGTCTTGGAATTGTTCGCCCCATTCCAGCAGGCAAGCACCCTCATAGCCCAGCACATCGAAAATGCCCGTATCCTCGAGCTCGTAGGCATGCTCCAGGCGGTATAGATCAAAGTGAAACAGCGGAATACGGCCTTGATCGTGAACGGCCATGAGCGCAAACGTAGGGCTCGTAACCATATGCCCATCGCCCAGCCCGCGCGAGACGCCCTTGGTAAAGTGAGTTTTGCCCACCCCCAGGCCACCGGTCAGGATGAGCACATCGCCGTCCTCAAGGCACGGTGCAATTAGCTCGCCAAAGTACTCCGTATCGGCAGCGCAAGTCGTTTTGTAAGTACCTACCCCCAGGCGCTCCAGGGACATATATGCTCCTTATTATTCCGAGGCGTCCTCTGGTGCGGGATGTCGCTCCAGATAGTCGCCCAGCATCTTAAAGTCTTCCTCCAGCAGTTCCTGCCACGCCGGATTGCGTAGCGCTGCTGCCGGATGGAACGTGGGCATTACTACAAAATGCCCCATCTGGTGGAACCTGCCGCGCAGCTTAGTAATGCCAATCTCGGTCTTAAGCACAAAGTGCGTCGCGGGGTTGCCGAGCGTCACGATAATATCGGGCCAGATGCTTCGAATCTGCTCACGCAAAAACGGCGAGCAAGCCAGCACTTCCTCGGGACGTGGATTGCGGTTTCCCGGCGGGCGGCACTTAAGCACGTTGGCAATGTAGACGTCTTCGCGTTTGAGCCCCGCCAGCGACAAAATGCCGTTGAGGTCCTCGCCTGCCGCCCCCACAAAGGGCTCGCCCTGCAAATCCTCATTGCGGCCCGGCGCCTCGCCAATAAACATCACACGAGCGCGGGGGTTTCCCACGCCAAACACGATATTGTGACGCGACTGGTAGAGCTGGCAGAGGTGACAATCGCCCAGAACGGCCTCAATTTCCTCGAGTGCGACCTCACGTGGTGCCTGATGGGTATAGCCGGGGATGTGCATGACGCCCATAGCGGCTCCTACACGTAGACTTTGTCGAGACGCATGCCAAAGCCGCAGGCGACCTCGTAGTTAATCGTTCCGCGCAGTCGGGCCATCTCGTCCATAGTGATCTCGGCATCGCCATCGCGGCCGACAATAATCATCTCGTCACCATACTCGGCCTCGGGAATCTCGTGTGCCGGGTTGGACTGAATGGCGACCATAAACTGGTCCATGCAGATATTGCCAACCTGATGCACGCGCTCGCCGCGATACAGCACATCCATACGATTGGAAAGTGTACGCGATAGGCCGTCGGCATAACCGATCGGCAGCGTGCAGATCTGAACGCGCGTACGCGGTACGCGGTAGGTAAAACCGTAGCCCACGCCCTCACCCATCGCAGGGTGTGCCACGCGCGTCACGCGCGCATGGACGCTCATAACGGGATCAAGCTGCATCACGCGGCCGCTCAGCTCGCACGGCTGCATGCCATACAAGCCAACGCCGGCGCGGATCATATCAAAATGCATCGAGGGGTCGAGCATCGAGGACGGCGTGTTGGCGCAGTGCACGATACCGCACTCAAAACCCGCATCCTTAATGGCCTGAACGGCCTCGGTAAAGCGCTGACACTGCAGCTTGTAGTCCCAGCCCGAAGGTTCATCGGCCGTGGCGAAGTGCGTAAATACGCCGTCGCACTGAATACCGCGATGGAAATTTATACCGCGGACAAAGTCGAGCACCTGCGTGTAGTGAACGCCGATACGATTCATGCCCGTCTCGATGGCGAGATGATACTTGCCCACTTTGCCCGCCGCGACGGCACATTCGCCATACGCAAGAGCAAAGTCAGACGTATAGACCGAAGGCATGATATCAAACTCGAGCAACGTCGGAATGGCCTCGATAGGCGGCTCGCTTAGGATGAGGATGGGCTTCGTAATCCCGCCCTGTCGGAGCTCAACGCCCTCGTTAACCGTCGCCGCGGCAAACATGTCGGCACCGGCCGAATACATGATCTTGGCGCACTCAACAGCTCCATGACCATAAGCATCGGCCTTGACCACGCAACACAGGCGCTGACGTGGATTCAACAAGTTCTTATAGGCCCTCGTGTTGCGACGGAGCGCCCCGCGGTCGATCTCGACCCAGGACCAGCGCGTCAAATCGGCTTTATTCATGATTAGTCATCCGACCCTTCGTCCATGATTCCCAGATCTTCGAGCGCATCCTTTGCCGCCAGTTCCATGGCAGGACCGATCAAGTCGATAAGATCGGTCGCGATGACGCTCTTCTCACCATACTCCGTCGCCGCGGCAAAACCGGCGTAGCTGTGAAGTGCGACGGCGTACGAATACAGCAACTCCCAACGATCCATCTCGTCGCGCATGGTGGCAAGCGTGCCGGCCAAAATACCCGCGAGAACATCACCCGAACCGGCAGTTGCCAGAGAAGCCGGACCCGAGAGCGGCAGCAGTACACGCTCAACGCCACAGATAGCCGTCGTCGGCCCCTTGGCAA
The DNA here is from genome assembly GCA_902465015.1 of uncultured Collinsella sp. Lineage (GTDB taxonomy): Bacteria > Actinomycetota > Coriobacteriia > Coriobacteriales > Coriobacteriaceae > Collinsella. Next base: position 1,978 of record CABQLK010000062.1, on the reverse strand, counting down.
TGACCACCAGATTGTCGGAGCCTGCAGCCCAGACAACCTTCTGCGCGGCTGCAATCGCGGTACCAAGGTCGTTCACCTCGTCACCGGCAACCAGACGCGAAAGCTCACGATAGTGCGGCGTCATAACCAACGGCTGCTCGCGACGATACATCTCGGGGTTACTATCAATACCGTCAATGGCAATCTTAGCAAGGCAGTTGAGTGCATCGGCATCCAAAATAAGCGGTACATCAAGCTCGAGCAAGCCCGAAACCACCTGCATAGCGCCGGCAGACGTCGTCATACCGGGACCGCACAGTACGCAGCTGTACTTCTTTGCAATCTCGCACACCGTCATGCGCGCAGCGGCGCCAAAGGAGCCGCGGGAATCAGACGGAATAGCAAAGACGGGAATCGAAGGAAGTGCCATGCGAATAAGATTGGCGCAGGCGTCAGGAGCCGCGACTGCCACGTAACCAGCACCCGCGCGAGCTGCAGACTTGGCCGCCATAATGGCAGCACCAGGATATTGCGCAGATCCGGCGACAATAAGCACAGAGCCACGGGAATACTTATCGATATTCGTAGGAAGTGGAGCAAAGTAATCGACTAAGTCACCGGGCTCGACAATCTCGGCGGCGTGTTCGACATCATCGATGACCTCGTCAAGACGGTCGTAAAGATTGCCGCAGATCAAATCGCCAGCATACTCAGGACCATCAGCGCTATACAGACCAATCTTGGGCGCAATCATCGTCACCGTATGCTCGGCACGAATGCAGTCGTCATCAACAACGCCCGTCTCGGCATTCAGGCCCGAGGGGACATCAATGGATACGACACAATCGGCGCATTCATTGACCGTAGGAATCCAGATGGAGAACGGCGCACGCAGATTCCCGTGGAAACCGGTACCAAAAATGGCATCGACAACAACATCGGCCTTATCGATCAAAACCTCGAGTTCGTCACGCGAGGGGCCAACGCAAACGTGCACATCGCGGCCGGCAGTACGACGAGCAACATGACGTGCCAGAGCAGCAGGAATCTCATCCGGCTCAACCGGAGAAACGATATCGACGTCCACACCCTTATGGCTCAGAATATCGGCGGCAACCCAACCGTCGCCGCCATTATTACCAAAACCGACCAGAACGAGAACCCGATCGGGATTGAGCTTCAAGACCTCGTTGGCGGCAAACTCACCCGCTAGCTCCATAAGCTCGGCCTTCGAAGTCCCTTCGCGTTCGATGATATCCTCGAGACGAACGACTTCTTCGGTACTCAAAACCGGTTTCATCTATGCTCCTAGCGTATCTTGCGAAGCATCGCCCAGGTGCTCCGTCAATGCTGAATTCTGCAGCTGCTCAAGCTCATCTAAAACAGAGCGAGCCTCTTTAAATGTCTGCGCTACGCGTTTCTTGGTACTCACCTTTTCCTCTTTTGGCTTAGGCCGAGCATCTTCGGTAATCGCGATGGCATTCGCAACGGCTAAGTCTCCTGTAAGCGTAATGGAAAGAGCGACCTCAACAACACCCAGCTCTTGAGCGATCTCGAGAGCACGGCCCGAAAGCAGCGCTTTCGGTTTGCCGAGTTTATCACGCGTAACCGAAACATCCTTGCGACCAACGCCTTGACTAAAACCCGTGCCGAGAGCTTTAAGTACCGCCTCGCGCGAAGCAAAGCGGCTGGCATAGTGAGCAGCGGGGCGCGATGATGCATCACAATACGCACGCTCTTCTTCGGTAAACACACGCCGAGCAAACGACGGCGTCTTTTCAAGTATTGATTTCATACGGGAAATCTCGACGATATCAACGCCGATACCAGCTTCAGCCATGTTCACCTCCATATCGCACAGACTAAGTTATTGTAGCCCGTTCACAGAAGATGCGACAAACGAGGGTTATAAAACACAGCTACTATGTGAGACAAGAGCCCGTAAACGCAAAAAAGGGGGAGGCCGCGAGGCCTCCCCCTTCCAAGTTCAAGCGTACGG
>CABQLK010000061.1 GCA_902465015.1 uncultured Collinsella sp. | reverse complement strand
TTCACATCGCCCCCAAACTCCCCCACCCACGACACACACGGCCCACCACCGCGTCGGTGTCTGGCGAAAAATGGGACGGGCCCCAGATTGCCCATGCGCGCAAAAGTGCGTCTCGGCAATCTGGGGCCCGTCCCCTTTAATATTTATAAATATGCAGGTCAGCGAGGTGCTAGCGATGTGCCAGCGGATGCGCCGCCAGATAGACCTCGGTCAGTTGCGTGCGGTCGACATGCGTGTAGACCTGCGTGGTCGAGATATCGGCATGGCCCAAAATCTCCTGCAGCACACGCAAGTCGGCACCGCCCGCGAGCATGTGGGTGGCAAAGGAGTGGCGCAAGGTATGGGGATGGAGCCCCACCAGCCCCACCTGGCGCCCGTAGCGCTCACAGATGGCATGGATGCCCTGGCGCGACAGACGGCGGCCGTTCTTATTTAAAAAGACCGCCGAGGTCTCGGTTCCGCGGGCATGGGCCGCCAAGCGAGAACGCCCCTCAGTTAAATAAAGCGTCAGAGCTCGCGCCGCGCTTCCCACCAGCGGGGACAGGCGTTCCTTCGAGCCCTTACCGCGAACGAGTACAAAGCCATCGTCAATATGGATATCGCCCACATCGAGCCCCACCAACTCGCTCACACGCAAACCGCATCCGTAGAGCACTTCCAAGATGGCATGGTCGCGCAAGCCCATCTCCCCCTCGGGGAAGTCTTGATCGAGAAGCGCCGAGACATCCTCCACCGATAGATACTCCGGCAAACGCTCAGCCTTTTTAGGCAGGCGCAACGCCGCCGTCGGGTTTTGGGCCACGGCCCCATCGCGCACCAAAAAGGCATGCAGGCCCTTCACGGCAGCAAGCGCGCGCTCCACCGAGGCGTCGGAATAGCCTCCGTCGCGGCGATCGGCGACAAAGCCCTCCACGACCTGACGGGTCACCTCTTCAAAAGACACAATACCCGCCCGCTCCAGATAGGCGCAGTACGTCGTCAGGTCACGACGATAGGCCACAATCGTGTTGCGCGCCAAGCCCCGCTCGACCGCGAGGTAATCGAGATACTCCCCCGCCGCCACGGCGAGCGACGAGGGAGTAGCTTCGGTATGTTCCTTATTCGCCGGCACCCTTAGTCCGTAGCGAGGTTCATGGGCGTCACCTGCAGACGGTCGACACCCTCGTGCTGGCCGATCGAAGCACGCACGAACTCGCGGAACAGCGGCTGCGGGTTGGTCGGGCGGCTCTTGAACTCGGGATGAGCCTGGGTTGCCACATACCACGGATGCACGTCGCGCGGCAGCTCGACCATCTCGACCAAGCGCTCGTCAGGCGACAGACCCGAGATAACCAAACCGGCGTCCTCGAGCTGGTCGCGGAAGGCGTTGTTGAACTCAAAGCGGTGACGGTGACGCTCGTAGACGAGTTCCTCGCCATATGCCTCACGAGCAAGAGTATCGGCGGCGAGCTTGCACGGATAGGCGCCCAGGCGCATGGTGCCGCCCTTCTCGGTCACGTCCTCCTGCGAGCTCATCAGATCGATGACGCTATACGGACCGTCCGGATCAAACTCGGAGGAGCTGGCACCGGCAAGGCCAACGACATTGCGGGCGAACTCGCACACGGCGACCTGCATACCCAGGCAAATGCCCAGATACGGAATCTTGTGCTCACGGGCAAACTCGGCCGCGAGGATCTTGCCCTCCAGGGCGCGCTTGCCAAAGCCGCCGGGGACCAGGATGCCCGAGGCGTCGCCCAGAACCTCGGAGACATTCTGCTCGTCGAGGCTCTCGCCGTCGACCAGCTGGACGTCCACATGGCGATCGTAGAAGACGCCCGCATGGTGCAGGGCCTCGATAACCGACAGGTACGCATCGGGCAGCTGCGTGTACTTACCCACGACGGCGATCTTCACCTTGTCGGCGTGATGGTTGGCGTGATTCTGTTTGCGCAGGAACTCGTTCCACTCGCTCATGTCGCGCTCACGCGGATCCAGACCCAGACGCTCGCAAATGCGCAGGTCAAAGTCCTGCTCGGCAAGCAGCTGCGGAACATCGTAAATGCTCGCGCAGTCCTCGTTGGTAAAGACGCAATCGGTGTCGACGTCGCAGAAGCTTGCAATCTTTCCGCGGATAGCGTCATCGATATGGTGGTCGGAGCGCAGCACGATGATATCGGGCTGGATACCAAAGCTGCGAAGCTCCTTGACGGAATGCTGCGTGGGCTTGGTCTTGACCTCGTGGGCGGCGGCGATATAGGGAACGAGCGACACGTGGATGTAGCAGACGTTCTCGGGGCCGGCCTCCTTGCGGTACTGACGGATGGCCTCGACAAACGGTTGGGACTCGATGTCGCCGATCGTGCCGCCCAGCTCGGTGATGACTACATCGGAGCCGGTCTGCTCCTCGATGCGGCGGAACTTGTCCTTAATGGCATTGGTGACGTGAGGGATCACCTGCACGGTACCGCCCAAAAAGTCGCCGCGACGCTCGCGGGCGATGAGGCTTTTGTAGATGGCACCGGTCGTAAAGTTGGAATCGCGGGTCAGGTTCTCATCAATAAAGCGCTCGTAATGACCCAGGTCCAGGTCGGACTCGTAACCATCCTCGGTAACGAAGACCTCACCATGCTGGAACGGGCTCATGGTACCGGGGTCGACGTTCAGATACGGGTCGGCCTTCTGCATCGTTACTTTGTAGCCACGCGACTTGAGCAGACGGCCCAGCGAGGCCGCGGTGATACCCTTGCCCAGGGACGAAACCACGCCACCGGTTACGAACACATGCTTGGTCATATTGAGTTACCTGCGCTTCCCGTAGAAGTTGTCCATACACATCTTACGGGTCTTCATTGTAATACTCGCGCCGCGGACCGTTCGCAATTTTTCTCGCGTGCGATTGCATTTCTCAATCTTGAAACAAAACGCCGCCCGGTTTCCCAGGCGGCGTCGCTATGGCAAGGGTTACATGCTGCTATCGATCAGCAACCTCGTCTTCGAGCATTTCTTGAACGAGCATGCCGGTACGGACGCCCTCAAGATACCACTTGCCACGTTCGGTGAGGCAAATGCCATTTGCAAGCTGACCGCCGTCGTCGCTATAACGCGAGACGACATCAATCATGCCTTCGGAATCCAAGCGATCGATTGCGGCGCGGGCACGATACGGCGAAACCCCCACGCGCTCGGCAAGCGTTTTGCGCGAGAAACCATACGGCCCGCCATTGTCTTCGGTTTGCTGGTCGATCTCCATCAACACCAGCACCTCGACACGCTTCATATCGTTGACACTCGCACGACCCTTGCCCGCCATAGCAGCCTCCTCAAACCGAGCACGAGCATCTAACGCGCCGTGCGCGACCGACACACCTCACGATGGCAGGTAATATCCATCATGCGGCATCCCGCTAAGGATGAAACAGTTACAGTTATTGTATACCGCTCAAATTGTTTCTAGGCAGGTAAACGGCTATTTTTCGCCGAAATAGGCGCTTTATTGATCAAAAAGCCGTACCGGGCGCTAACCCGATACGGCCAAAATGCAATGCAATTACCGCGGTGCTTCAAACTTAGCGATGGAAGAAACCGCGGCGCTCAAACTTGGGCTCGCAGCACACGTTGATACCCAGTTTGCGCAGTACCGTCTCGTCCGTCGGCGAGATGATCACGCTAAAGAAGGCATCGCAACCGCGCAACTGCTCCAGGCCCGAAAGGACGCGAGCGGCCGTCTCACTCGTGGCCGAGGTGATCGACAGCGCCATGAGCGTCTCGTCGGTGTGGAGGCGCGGGTTTTTGCTGCCCAGGAAATGCGTCTTGAGCTTGCTGATGGGCTCGATCGCCTCATCGCTAATGACCTCGAGCTCAAGGTCGACGCCCGAGACATGCTTGAGGGCGTTCATAATGAGCGAACTTGCGGCGCCCAGGCGCGTGGAGGTCTTACCGGTCACCACGGAGCCATCGGGCATGACCATGGCACCCACGGGACCGCCCGTGAGCTGCTCCCTGGTGAGGGCCGCCGAGCGCGCCGGCGAGTAGTTCTTATCGATGCCGGCTTTCTTCATAATAATCTTGAGACGGTCGACTTGCTCATCGCCTACGCCGGTACGGCGCACATTTTCGACCGCGGTAAAGTAGCGACGGACGATCTCCATCTTGGAAGCGTCGCGGCAGGCATCGTCATCGGTGATGGCAAAGCCGACCATATTGACGCCCATGTCCGTGGGGCTCTGGTAGGGGCTCTTGCCCAAGATCTTTTCCATCAGGGCACGGACTACCGGGAAGGCCTCGACGTCGCGGTTGTAGTTGACCGTGGTTTTGTTGTAGGCCTCCAGGTGGAAGGAGTCGATGATGTTGGCGTCATCGAGGTCTGCCGTGGCGGCCTCGTAGGCAATATTGACCGGATGCGTAAGGGGCAGATTCCAAACCGGGAAGGTCTCGAATTTGGCATAGCCGGCGGCCGTGCCATGCTTGTGCTCGTGATAGAGCTGAGACAGGCAGGTGGCAAGCTTGCCCGAGCCAGGACCGGGGGCAGTGACCACGACGAGCGGTCGGGTGGTCTCGACAAACTCGTTCTTGCCGTAGCCATCATCGGACACGATCAGATCGACATCGTGCGGGTAGCCCTCGATGGGATAGTGCAGCTTGGCGGGAATGCCGAGCGCGTTCAGGCGGTTGCGGAACACATCGGCAGCAGGCTGGCCGGCGTACTGGGTGATGACCACAGCCGCGACGGCAAAGCCGTTGCCGCGGAACAAGTCAACCAGGCGCAGCACATCCTCGTCATAGGTAATGCCAAGGTCACCGCGAGCCTTGTTTTTCTCGATGTGGTTCGCGTTGATCGCGATGATAACCTCGACATCGTCGGCGATGCTCTTGAGCATGCGGAACTTGCTGTCCGGTTCAAAACCCGGCAGCACTCGGCTCGCATGATAGTCATCGAACAGCTTACCGCCAAACTCCAAATAGAGCTTGCCACCAAACTGCGAGATGCGCTCCTTAATGTGAGCAGCCTGCAGCTCGATATACTTCGCATTGTCGAAACCCTGGCGCATGTATGGCTCCCGTCCCGTTTCCAATTAATGTTCTAGGCGATTATAACGGAGCAGACCCTCCCCAACGCCCAAGCAATCAACTGGCACCAACCAAACACGCCATCGATAAGTTGCGGTGAAATAGTTCCCGTTTAACCCCTCAAGACGGCCAAACAGGAACTATTCCACCGCAACTTCCCCTTTTTGGTTCAAACAAACCTGGCCTTTGTATCAATAATGGAAACGTCGCAGGTGGAGCATAAGTCAGCGAAAGCCCGCCAGAGCGAGCAAGGTGACGTGAAAGAGGAGGGCATAGGCCTTTTGGCCATGCCCGACGATTGAACGTCAGATTGCCGCTCTGGCGGGCTTGCAGCGTCGAGTGGTTCCGGCGTTTGGTAAAACGCCGGAACACAAGAGCGCCCCCTCCCGCGCACGGAACGGAAGGGGGCTAAAGGTAGGAGTCTACCGGTGGGTTGACCCCACCGGACAGACGATGACCAGGTGATCCTCTACAGGATCGTCAAGGTTTCCGTGGGGTACCCGTTGGGTACTTAGAGCAGCACGCAGGCGACGGTCAGGATGACGGCGCAGACGACGGAGAGAGCGACGATGAGCTTAAGGGCAAACTTGAGCCAGGTCGTCCACTCGATCTTGGCCAGGGCGAGACCGCCCATAATGGCGCCGGAGGTCGGGGTGAACAGGTTCACGACACCGATGGCGGCGGAGAAGATCATGACCATGACCTCGGGCGAGAAGCCGAGCTTAACAGCCAGCGGTCCCATGATGGGCATGGAGACGGTGGCCATACCGGAGGTCGAGGGGATCAGGAAGGACAGGCCGAAGTAGACCAGGAAGCTCATGGGGGCGAAAATCACGCCGGACAGGCCAGCCAGGGCATTGGCGGCAGCGTCGAGGACGAAGACGTCGAGGCCGGTGTTAGCCATGAGGACGGAGATACCACGGGCGAGAGCGATGACGAGAACAACGGACATCATGTCGGCAGCGCCGGTGATGAAGGTGTTGACAATCTGCTTCTCGGACAGGCCACCGATGATACCGATCAGGACAGCCATGAGGAAGAACCAGGTGGAAGCCTCGTCGAAGTACCACTGGCCAATGGGCAGGCCGGTGATCAGGGCAGACCAGCCCTGGACGACGGCATTACCGTCGGCGTCGTAGACAGCGCCAGCGTCGAAGAAGTTGGCGACGCCCTCGTTGAGGTCGGCCAGCGGAATGAAGCCGACGATCATGACGACGAAGGTGAAGGCGAAGGCGATCAGAACACCCTTCTGACGACCGGTGAGCTTGACCTCCTTGTGGACCTCGGAAGCGGCCTTGCCGTGAGCCTCTTCGGCGTCCTTGAGCTCCTGCATCGACAGGATGGTGGAACCCTTGTCAGCCTTGACCTTCTTGGCATAGTTCATCACGAAGACGATGGACATAGCGGTAGTGACAATCCACAGGACGGCACCGAGGCCGATGATGATGGACTGGTTGACCTCAATGCCAACGCCGGTCAGAGCGTCGACGGCAGCGCCGACGGCAAACGGGTTAACCGTGGAGCCCAAGCAGCCGCAGCCAGCACCGAGCAGGACGGTAGCGGCGCCGACCATGGGGTCGAAGCCAGCGGCCATCATGGTAGCGGCGAGCAGGGCGTAGAAGGGAACGGTCTCCTCGCACATACCATAAGTGGTACCGCCGAGGGAGAAGATGAGCATCAGCACGGGAACGAGCATGATCTCGTTGCCCTTAAGCTTCTGCACCAGGACGGCGATGCCGTTGTCCAGGGCGCCGGTCTCGGTCATCATGCCGAGGAAGCCGCCCAGGATCATAACGAAGAGGCAGACGGGCAGAGCGTCAGCGAAGCCCAGGATCGGGGCGGTGCAGAAATCGCTCAGGCGGGCTGCGGTAACCGCGCCGCCGGACGTGCCGGAGACGATAACGGTAATCACTGCAACAATTGCCAGCAGAGCTAGAAGAATGGTGAACGATGAAGGCATACCGCGCTTTTTCTTAGCGGTCTCAGTCATGGTTCTCATCCCCCCTTCATAAATCATTTAACTTTCTCGCGCGAAGCGGATTTTCCGTGCCGTGCCCACCGCCCGACGCAAGATATTTACCAGACAAAACCGCTCGGGGTGAGCAGCAATACACCCCGAGCGAGATGCTAGATGCTCTTACTTGAGCGTGGCGTACATGACAGCCTTGATGGTGTGCATGCGGTTCTCGGCCTCGTCGAAGACCTTGGAAGCGGGGCTCTCGAAGACCTCGTCGGTGACCTCCTGCTCGGTGATGCCGAACTGCTCGCACTTCTCGGCGCCAATCGTGGTGTTGGTGTCGTGGAAGCTGGGCAGGCAGTGCAGGAAGATGGCACCCGGGTTGGCCATAGCCATGACCTCGGAAGTAACACGATACGGGGTGAGCTGAGCGATGCGCTCGGCCCAGACCTCGTCGGGCTCGCCCATGGAGACCCACACGTCGGTGTAGATAACGTCGGCACCGGTGACGCCGTCCTTGACGTCGGTGGTCAGCTTGATGGTGCAGCCGTTGGCCTCGGCGATGGGCTTGCAGGCCTCGATGACGTCGTCGGCGGGCATGCACTCCTCGGGGCCGCAGGCCACGAAATTCATGCCGAGCTTGGAGCAGACGACCATGAGGGAGCGAGCAACGTTGTTCTTGCAGTCGCCCATGAAGACGAGGGTCTTGCCCTTGATGTCGTAGTTGAAGTTCTCCTGGACGGTCAGGATGTCGGCGAGCATCTGGGTGGGGTGCCACTCGGTGGTCAGGCCGTTCCACACGGGCACGCCGGACTTAGCAGCGAGCTCCTCGACGTCGTCCTGGGCAAAGCCACGGAACTCGATGCCGTCATACATGCGGCCGAGAACGCGGGCGGTGTCCTCGATGGACTCCTTCTTGCCCATCTGCGACGAACCCGGATCGAGGTAGGTGACGCCCATGCCCAGATCCATGCCGCCGACCTCGAAGGCGCAGCGGGTACGAGTGGAGGTCTTCTGGAAGAGCAGAACAATGTTCTTGCCCTCGAGATAGCGGTGCGGAACGCCAGCGCGCTTCATGTCCTTGAAGTTCTTGGAGAGCTTGAGCAGGTACTCGATCTCCTCGGTGGTGAGGTCGAGAAGCTTGAGGAAGCTACGGCCGGAGAGGTTAACACCCATGGTTCGTTTCCTTTCGAAAAAATGAATTACGTAAGTATTAGTGTTGCCCGTTTGACGGGCGAAACCGGTGCGGTTGTAGGGGGACCGCACCGGAAACGGAAAGACTTAGAGGTCCTCGCGCCAGAAGGGCATGCTCATGCAGCGCGGGCCGCCGCGGCC
>CABQLK010000060.1 GCA_902465015.1 uncultured Collinsella sp. | reverse complement strand
CGCCCGTTACGAGAAACCCGTCAACTCCATCATTTATGAGTTGAGGGGTTCCACCTGCAGGAGTCGCAATGGTTGAAACGTCTATCGCCATGGCCTCGAGGATGCTCATAGGAAGTCCCTCGTTCTTTGATGGCAGACAGTGCAACGCAATTTATTGGAATAAAGATTGCCTCTCAATCGCGTGGGGCTCTTGCGGTCAGCAAGCAAGTTCCTTCGCGGTGTACTGTTAGTGCAGGCGTTAATAATCACTCACCACCGCGCGCAACTTTTTCATAAATACTCTCCAGTTTTTTGAGATAGGCCTTCATGGAGTAACGTTCAATAATGGTTTGGCGACCGCGTTGGGCAATCATCCGAGCCCAGTCAGGGGCCTCGATGCACCTGCTCATCGCCTTCGCAAGACCCTCTGGGTCACGCGGCTCTACAAGCAGACCGTTTACCCCATCATCGATGAGACTTGGTAGGCCGCCCACTCTAGTGGCGATGGAGGCACACCCAGCTGCCATAGACTCGAGCACGCACATGGGCAACCCTTCAGCATCCGAGGGGAGCACGGATGTAAGGCATTCATCGGAAAGTCTTGCCTTCATGAGATCGTCGGCCCAGCCAAGAAACTCGACGTTGTGTCCAACGCCCAACTCGTTGGCGAGCTGCTGATAGCTTTCCAGTTCTTCGCCACCCCCAGCAAGCATTACTTTCGTTTCGGGATGGGTCAAAAGAAGAATGCGAACCTCCTGCGGAACAAATACAGCATTTTCAAGCACTACAATATTTGCTAGCTCAAACTTTCTGACGAAATAGCTCCTCCACTCCTCGGAGAGAGCTATGACTCGGGAAGCATTCTGCAGCATCCAGCGAACCTTCGTCTGTTCACCGGCGCCCATATGTTCGTACTGGTTCTCAAAATCACCCTCATGAACATGGAGGATATAAGGCACATTAGCCTTTGCCGCTTCCTTGCAAATCAGATATTTCCTCTTGTAGCTCATGCCAAGCGCAGTGTGGATGTGGCAAACATCGCATTGTCGGAGTTCACGACGAACCTCGAAAAATGCTTGCGGAAACATCAAAATTTTCGTGAACTTCGATCCATCACGCATCGTTGCAACGAAATGAACCTCTCGACCCGTCGATGCGACCGCATCCAAGATATTCTTCTCAACAGTTGCTACGCCACCCCAGGCCTCAGGTGACGGCCCTACCATAAGCACACGACTAGCCATGAAATCCAGCCCCTGCTTGCCGTGCCTTACCAGTAGCATCCGTTCTCCACTTCATTCGCATGTTCAGGCCGCTCTTCCATACTCGGCCTGATCCAGCTTGAGTTGTAAAGCTCCTTGGAGATAGGTTTGAGGTCCCAGCGCTTCCCCTTGATGCCGAAAAGCATCTGAACCATCCCCCCCCATGAATCGCTTGCCGCCCAGAACGTTTCACGTGAGATGCCAAGGGAAAACCATACGCTCCACAGCCAATGATTGCGACATCAAACTCCCTGGAGTCAACTTCAAACTCAAGATGCTTCAAAGCATCAAACCAATCGGTATAGCGGGCATCAGCGCTGCCCGCTATCGTTTGAGGTGGAACGAGTGTCTGCAATTCAAAGTCTGGTAATAAGTTTCTATTAGCAAACAACTGCTCTTTGCGTGAATATTGAGCTTCAATACTTTTTGCAAAAGGGTGGACAACAAGCACGCGCTTGCCAGAAAGAGCTGCCGTCCACGGATTGCCCTGATTTCGATAAGGCTCAAGGTTTTCTAGATATGAAATGGTGATGCCTTCAGCACAAACCTCTTTCAAAAGCCATTGCTGCATGAATGAGTCCCAATAGGCCAGGGCATCCAAATCAGCTGCCGATTTGGCCATGAGAAGACCGAAGCGCCTGATATGTTCGTCGTCTGCCGGGAAAAAGCCAGGCCCTACCGCCATGCGTTTCTGAACATAGAGAGGAATGGCCTTATCGTATCCTTTGGCAACGCCAAGCGCCCAAGCGGTTGCACGAGCCTCTTGACTACCAAACCGGCCTACCATGATTGGCTTACCAGATAAAATTAAGTTCGAAATAACCGTATTGAAATCGTCGCGATTTAATGCAGACTTTGGCAAATATTCTTGTTTGCCGGCCTTATATGCAAACCGTCTCACACAATATCGCAACTGCATTGCGCGATATTCGATTTTGCCTTTATTCATGTTCATCGAATCCTGGTCTCATAGAAATCATGCGAGCAGGAACCCCCCCCAGATTGAATACTCAGGCTCTACATCTTTGGTTACGACGGCACCGGCGGCAATAACGGAATGATCAGAGACGTGGACACCCTTTAGAATCGTCACTCCACTGCCCATCCACACGTCATTACCGATAACGACATCCTGGTCGTTATCGGGGAGCTTGTCCTCATCGGTAAGTTCCATCATGGGGCGATTGAGGATGTCGGTGCGGTGATCGCCGGTGATAACGGTAAGGTTGGGTCCGCTCATGACATAGTCGCCGATGTGAATTTTCGCCCGGGTTGTGAGCAGCGTTGTTCCAGGGCCAAGGTACACGTCATGGCCCATGTAGATATTGCCCGCTCCGGCAATCTCGCTGCGGCGGCCCAGGGTCACGTTCTTGCCGCAAGCAGCAAAGGAGCGCCGTAGCGAGGGCATAAGAAGTAGCTTGTTGTAAGCACGAGGGATGCCGTCGAGGATCCTATAGGCGAGACCCATAGCTACGCTTTCCTCCACACCATCTTGTCCACCACGCCGGTGTAGCTCTGGATGATCTTGACAACCTTGGTGGACACGGTCTCGTCGGCGTAGTCGGGAACGGGCGCCTCGGGCAGCGACCCCTCCGCGTCGAGCTCGACGGCCGTATGGACGGCCTGCAGCAGGCCGCGCTCGCTGATGCCGGCCAGCGTGAAGCACGCCTTGTCCAGCGCCTCGGGGCGCTCGGTGGAGGTGCGGATGCACACCGCCGGGAACGGGCGGCCAACGCTAGCGAAGAAGCTCGACTCCTCGGGCAGCGTACCAGAGTCGGACACCACCGCGAAGGCGTTCATCTGCAGGCAGTTGTAGTCGTGGAAGCCCATGGGCTCGTGCATGCGCACGCGCGGGTCGAGCTCGAAGCCCGTGGCCTCCAGGCGCTTGCGCGAGCGCGGGTGGCAGGAGTACAGGATCGGCATGTCGTACTTCTCGGCCAGCGCGTTGATGGCGGTGAACAGGCTCGTGAAGTTCGCCTCGGTGTCGATGTTCTCCTCGCGGTGGGCGGAAAGCAGCATGTACTTCTTCGGCTCCAGGCCGAGCTCGGAGAGGACGTCGGATGCCTCGATCTTGTCCAGGTTGACGCGAAGGACCTCGGCCATGGGCGAGCCCGTGACGTAGGTGCGCTCCGGGGCGCAGCCGGTGTCCTTGAGGTAGCGGCGGGCGTGCTCGGAGTATGCCAGGTTGACGTCGGAGATCACGTCGACGATGCGGCGGTTGGTCTCCTCGGGCAGGCACTCGTCCTTGCAGCGGTTGCCCGCCTCCATGTGGAAGATGGGGATGTGCAGGCGCTTGGCCGCGATGGCGGACAGGCAGCTGTTGGTGTCGCCCAGGATCAGAAGCGCGTCGGGCTGGACCTGGACCATCAGCTTGTACGAGGCCGCGATGATGTTGCCCACGGTCTCGCCCAGGTCGGCGCCCACGGCGTCCAGGTAGACGTCGGGGTCGGCGAGCTCCAGGTCGCGGAAGAAGATGCCGTTGAGCGTGTAATCATAGTTCTGCCCGGTGTGCGCCAGCAGGCAGTCGAAGTGGCGGCGGCACTTCTTGATGACCTCGGACAGGCGGATGACCTCGGGGCGCGTGCCCACGATGATCAGGAGCTTCAGGCGGCCGTCGTCCCTGAATGCGATATCGGAATAGTCCTTGCCCATGCGGCTAGACCTCCTCGTAGTAGGTGTCGGGGTCCTCGGGGTCGAAGGGCTCGTTGGCCCACATGACCGTCACGAGGTCCTCGGTGTCGGACAGGTTGGTGATGGAGTGCGTGTAGCCGGGAATCATCTCCACGGCGCGCATGTCCGAGCCGGAGACAATGTACTCGTCGACGGGGAAAGGCTTGCCCTCGGCGTCCTCCCCCACCTTCCTCAGCTTGATAGACGCGGTGCCGGAGACCACCAGGAACCTCTCCCACTTGCTCATGTGCCAGTGGTTGCCCTTGGTGATGCCGGGCCTCGAGACGTTGATCGAGACCTGGCCGCGCTCGGGTGTGCGCAGGAACTCCGTGAAAGAGCCGCGGTCGTCCACGTTGGGCTTGAGGCTATAGGCGAAGTGCCCGGGCTCGTAGTAGGACAGGAACGTGCTCCAGAGCTTCTTGGAGAATGAGCCCTCCGAAAGGTCGGGCACCGAGAGCGTCTCGCGGCTGTCGCGGAAGCCGTCGAGCAGGCAGACGATCTCGCCCAGGGTCTTCACGTCGGTCCCGGGGACGTAGCAGAACCCGTCACCGTCGACGCGCTCCAGCCCGTCGTATCCGCAGCGGTGCTCACGCCTCAGCAGCGCGCCCAGCATCTCGTCCACGAGGTCGTCGATGTAGAGGAGCTCCAGCTCGACCGACGGGTCGTTCACGGTGTAGGGGCGGCCGTTGGCGATGGCGTCGCAGAAGGTCGCCACGGCGGAGTTGTAGCGCGGGCGGCACCACTTGCCGTAGAGGTTCGGGAAGCGGTAGATGAGCACCGGCGCGCCGGTGCGCTCCGAGTACTCGCGGAACAGGCCCTCCCCCGCGAGCTTCGACTCGCCGTATACGGAGCCCTCGAAGCGGCCCGACAGGCTCGCCTGCGCGGAGCTGGAGAGCATGACGGGGCACTTATTCCCGTGGCGCTCGAGCGTGTCGAGCAGCGTGGAGGCGAACCCGAAGTTGCCCTCCATGAACTCGGACTGGTCCTTTGGGCGGTTGACGCCGGCCAGGTTGAAGACGAAGTCGGCGCGGGAGCAGTAGTCCTCCAGCTCCCCGGGGGTCGAGTCGACGTCGTACTCCATGACCTCGAGGGGAAGGAGCGACTGGTATTTCGCACGGCGGTCCTTGCCGTCCCTTATGTTCTTAAGCGCGCAGCAGAGGTTCCTGCCCACGAAGCCCCTGGCGCCGGTGACGAGGACGCGCACCCTACTGCACCGCCTCGTGCTCGCGGCCCTCCAGGGCCAGCTGCACGTACTCGGCGGTCTTGATCTTGGCGATGGTGCCCTCCACGTCGAGCCTCTCGGTGTTGTGGGAGGTGTAGGACTCGTCTGCCTGGGTCTCCACCTCTCCGTCCACGACGAACTTGTCGTAGTTCAGGTCGCGCGAGTCGCAGGCGACGCGGTAGTAGCCGCCCATGTCCTCGGCGCGCAGTCGCTCCTCGCGGGTCATGAGGGTCTCGAACAGCTTCTCGCCGTGGCGGGTGCCGATGACCTGGGTGCCAACGCGGCCGAAGACCTCCTGCACGGCCTCGGCGAGGTCGCCGATCGTGGATGCCGGCGCCTTCTGGATGAACAGGTCGCCGGGGTTGGCGTGCTCGAAGGCGAACTGCACCAGGTCCACGGCCTCGTCCAGGTTCATGAGGAAGCGGGTCATGTTGGGGTCGGTGACCGTGAGCGGCTCGCCCTTTCGGATGCGGTCGATGAACAGCGGGATGACCGAGCCGCGCGAGCACATGACGTTGCCGTAGCGGGTGCAGCAGATGGTGGTGCGGCCTGCGCCGTTGCGGGCGTTGGCGTAGATGATGGACTCCATCATGGCCTTGGACTTGCCCATGGCGTTGATGGGGTAGGCCGCCTTGTCGGTGGACAGGCACACGACGCGGTCCACGCCCTCCTCGATCGCGGCGTGCAGGACGTTGTCCGTGCCGATGACGTTGGTGCGCACGGCCTCCATGGGGAAGAACTCGCAGGAGGGCACCTGCTTGAGGGCGGCGGCGTGGAAGATGTAGTCCACGCCGTGCATGGCGTCGCGCACGCTCTGGGCGTTGCGGACGTCGCCGATGAAGAAGCGGACCTTGGAGGCGAGCTCCGGGGACTTCTCCTGCAGGCGGTGGCGCATGTCGTCCTGCTTCTTCTCGTCACGCGAGAAGATGCGGATCTCGGCCAGGTCGGTGTTCATGAAGTGCTTGAGCACGGTGTTGCCGAACGAGCCGGTGCCGCCCGTGATCATCAGGGTCTTGTCTTTAAAGGTGGTCGAATCGTTCATCTATTTGCCTTCCTCTTGAATAAGTCTGTATAGCCACTCGAGACTCAGGTTTTGCATCCACATCGGCGCCTCTGGCACCACGCCGGCGAGAACGTTGAACGCTCCGCCAACACCGATCATCAACGGTTGTGGCCCCCCCTTGAGCTCGTGCATAAGAACTTCTTGACGGGGCGCGCCAAGAGCAATCCATGCGAAGTTAGCTCCTGAGTTGGCGATGCGATTAGAAAGCTCATGCTTTTCGTTTTCGGACAAAGGACGGAAAACGGACGGTTCCATTCCCACAATTTTTAAACCGGGGAAATCCCTGTTGAGCGATTCTCTGAGGGCGTCAAGATTCTTCTGTTCATTTCCGTAGAAATAGTGACTCCACCCGTATTGACTGGAAATCTCAAAAATCTCGCGCATCAAATCCGGACCGGTAACGCGGTCCATCGATTCAAATGACTTACGGCCTACAACTGATAAGGGCTTGCCGTCGGGAACGGACATGACTGATTCCGCCTGGCAATCCCAATATGAGGGGTCATCATGAGCCAAAACAGACGTATGGGCATTTGAGACGCAAATGTACTCGCCATGGAGTTCATCGATATGTTCAGCTAGAAAATTGATGCAATCTGACATGTTTGTTCCCGTGATCGGAACATCGATCACGGGAACGCGATTCAACTCAGAGTATTTCGAATAATCCCCGAGCATTAGCACGCACCCTTACCGGTGATGACCTCAATAACCGTGAGGATTACAATCTTGAGGTCGGTGAAAATGCCCCGGCTGGCGATGTACTCGAGATCGCGGCGGACCATGCCATCGAACCCGGTCGAGTTGCGCTCCGTCACCTGCCACCAGCCGGTGATCCCGGGCTTCACGACAAGGCGCTGCAGGTCGTACTCGGTGTACTCCGCCACCTCGTTCGGCAGAGGCGGGCGCGGGCCGACGACGGACATCTGGCCCAGGAACACGTTCAGGAACTGCGGGAACTCGTCGATGGAATGCTTGCGGATGAACTTGCCGATCTTAGTTACGCGCGGGTCCTCCCTCATCTTGAACATGGCGCCGGCGATCTCGTTCTGCCCCTTGAGCTCGACGAGGCGCTTGTCGGCGTCTTTGAACATGCTGCGGAACTTCCACATGCGGAAGGTGGAAAGGCTGCCGTCGCGGTGGGTCTGGCCCACGCGGATCTGGCTGTAGAACGGGTTGCCCTCGCTCTCCAGGCGGATGGCTGCGGCGAGCACAAGGCTGGGTATGGCGATGACGGCCAGCACGCAGCCGCTAAACACGATGTCGAAGGCGCGCTTGGCTGTGCGGTAGGCAAGGCGCGAGTTGTCCCAGTCCTTCACGGCCTGCATGGCCTTGTAGCGCATGCTCGAGTCGCCGCCGCTCATGGCTTGGGCAACCAGCGAGGCCCCTACCGGCGCTTCTACTGAATTTTCAGTTTTGTCTGACACTATTTCCTTCAAGTCCCCGTCCCCGTCCCGTTAAACAGTCGCCTGCAGTTAGGCGATCGCCCTTTTTAGGTTTCGCATTACGCGCTGCTCGGCTGAAAGCACGGCAAGGCCAACGCGCGTAGTTACGCGTCGGCCGCACAGGTCGAGCTCCAAATAAGCAGTGCTCTTGCGTCTGTTAATGGTTTTGATAAGGCCTTCGTGACCCAGCAGCGGACCTGCCGTAACTACGACCCGGTCGCCGTCTTTTAGGGCCTCGCTCATGGGCACTACGCGGTCTCCCGCATGAGTAAAGCTGCCAATAAGCTGGACCTCTTCTTTTGCCAGCGGCACAAACTGACCGTCCTGGGCAAGCACCCGGGCAAAGTCGTCCATGCGCAGCAGATACTGTTGCACGGTGCGAGGATCCGCCGTGTCGCAGATAAGATAACCGGGAAAGAGCGGTTTGGTCGTATTGACCCATTCGCCGTGTACTTTGATCTCGGTTTGAAATTGGGGGTAAAAGAGCTCCTGCATGGCACCAGCCGGCACCACGCGCTCGATGCGCTCGCGCATTACGTCTTCGCGACCGTTAATGACCTGAATCACATACCACACGAGCACCACCCCCTTGCTGTCTTACGTGTGGCTCACGGGGTTTGGACATGGCTACGCCAGGGCGCTTGTGCGCGAAGGCGCTCCATATTCAAACCCTGAGCCCAGTTAGACAAGCACGTGGCTCTGCCCCACCGTGAACGGTATGTATGAGTGCAGTGGCTAGAGACGCGGACGTGTATCGCAAAAAAGACCGCGTCCCCAGCTGGCTGCGTGCGGCCCAGTCAAGCGGGAACAAAACTGGACCGCACGCAAACAGCTGAAGGACTGCTGCGCTTTATCATGAGATATCGATTCGAAAGAACAGCTTGCACATCGACAAGAGCAAAGTCATTCGATGCGATACGCATGACGACGCTATTGGAGCTCGTGGTTTTTCTGGCACCGCCGTTACGGTCGGATGCTGATCGACCCCGTGCTTAGCGGCTTGCTGGAGCCGTGAGCACAGTTGAACCTATGTAACGTTAGCTATCCTAGCACAGCAGGTGGCCCATACGTTTTGGGGCGTGTTGAGCAACATATTGTTTCCTTGATTATCGACTTCATCCGAACACCTCCCACATTCATCCACACATGTGCGGA
>CABQLK010000059.1 GCA_902465015.1 uncultured Collinsella sp. | reverse complement strand
GCACATTAAGTGCTCTCCGGCTCGTGCGGAACTCGCGACCGACCTTATGCCCCGCCCTCGGGACTAAGGATACATGGTAGAGGCGCGTGTGCTCCAAAATTCATTGGCTGGTGACCTATTCCATGTCCCGCAGTGGCTCATCTTCACCACCGGTTAGATAAAAAAGAAGTACCGGTTGGGACCGGTACTTCTTTTGAAAGTGCATATGTTGTTGTGACCTTAGCGGTTCTTAATTACAGGCCGCAGGCTGCTTTGAGTTCTTCGACTCGATCGGTTTTCTCCCAGGTGAAGTCGGCGTCTTCGCGGCCGAAGTGACCGTAGGCTGCCGTCTTTTCGTAGATGGGGCGACGCAGGTCCAGGTCGCGGATGATGGCGCCCGGGCGCAGGTCGAAGGTCTTCTCTACGGCCTCGACGATCTTGTCCTCGGCAACATGTGCGGTACCGAAGGTGTCGACCATGATTGAGAGGGGCTTGGAAACGCCGATGGCGTAGGCAAGCTCGACTTCGCAGCGGTCGGCCAGACCGGCGGCGACCACGTTCTTGGCGACCCAGCGCGCGGCATATGCGGCGGAGCGGTCGACCTTGGTGCAGTCCTTTCCGCTAAAGGCACCGCCGCCGTGACGGCCGTAGCCGCCGTAGGTGTCGACGATGATCTTGCGGCCGGTCAGGCCCGTGTCGCCCATGGGGCCGCCCACGACAAAGCGACCGGTGGGGTTCACGTAGATGTCCGCGTTGTCCCACGGCATGTTCTCGGCGGCCATGACCGGGGTGATGACGTGTTCGATGAGGTCGGCCTTGATCTTGCCCATGTCCTCGATCTCGGCGGCGTGCTGCGTGGAGATGACGATGGTCGTGACCTCGACGGGCTTGCCTTCCTCGTAGCGCACGGTGACCTGGGTCTTGCCGTCGGGACGCAGATAGGCGAGGGTGCCGTCGTGACGCACGGCGGCCAGGCGCTCGGCCAGGCGGCTCGCCAGGTAGTGCGGCATGGGCATGAGGGTCTTGGTCTCGTTGGAGGCATAACCGAACATCATGCCCTGGTCGCCGGCACCGATCAGGTCGATCGGGTCGGTGGTAGCGCCGGTCTGGGTCTCGAAGGACTCGTCGACGCCCTGGGCGATATCGGGGGACTGCTCATGGATGAGGCTCATAACGCCGCAGGTATCGCAGTCAAAACCGAACTTGGCACGGTTGTAGCCAATGCGGCGGATAACGCCGCGGGCGATTTCCTGCACGTCGACGTAGGCCTGGGTGCGAATCTCGCCGGCGACAATGACGGTGCCGGTGGTCACGAGGGTCTCGCAGGCGCAGCGGACGTTCTCCACGTTGGCAGGCACGCCGTTGGGGGCGATGTAGCCCTGCTCCTGGAGCTCTATTTCTTTGGCGAGGATTGCGTCGAGGACGGCGTCGCTGATCTGGTCAGCGATCTTATCGGGATGACCTTCGGTCACCGACTCCGACGTAAAAACAAAGGACCCGTGTTGGGGTGGGATGGAACGAAGTTCTTCTGACATGATTGTCCTTTCAAAAACGTGTCCCAGCGACCGTTACCATTCCGCCGGGCTCTCTATGCAAGGGCACATCATAGCGCGTAAATCAAACATTCACACCCTTTCCGCACCTACTCATTGGGGACAGACTTAAATGATCGGCCTTACCTAAGTGTCGACAGGTTGCCCAAAGAATGGTCATTTAAGTCTGTCCCCAATGAGTAGGTCGGCGCCCTTTGTGCGGAGGTTGCTTTGATGCTTTATACTGGTGCGGTTAGACATCCATCCTGCAATCGAGGAGATTTCCATGGCATCAGACGTTCGCGTCCGCTTTGCACCCTCACCGACGGGCAAGCTGCACATCGGCGGCGCCCGCACCGCTATCTATAACTGGGCTTTCGCCCGCGCAAACGGCGGCACCTTCATCCTGCGCATCGACGACACCGACCCCACCCGCTCCACCGACGAGAACACGCAGATCATCCTGCGCGCCATGCGCTGGCTGGGCCTGGACTGGGACGAGGGTCCCGAGGTGGGCGGCGATTTTGGCCCCTACGCCCAGACCGAGCGCCTGGACCTGTACAAGCAGGCCGCCCAGAAGCTTTGGGACGAGGGCAAGGCCTATCCCTGCTTCTGCACCAAGGAGCAGCTCGACGCCGACCGCAAGGCCGCGCAGGAGCGCAAGGACCCCTTCCAGGGCTATCAGCGCCGTTGCCGCGATCTTGATCCCGAGGAGGCCCGCCGTCGCATCGAGGCCGGCGAGTCCTACGTCCTACGCATCAAGGTGCCCGAGGACCGCGGCGACGTCGTTATCCACGACGCCGTCCACGGCGAGGTAACCTTTGACGCCAAGGAGCTCGACGACTTTGTCATCTTCCGCTCCGATGGCACGCCCACGTACAACTTCGCGACCGTCGTCGATGACGCCATGATGAAGATCACTCATGTCATCCGCGGCGACGACCACTTGTCCAACACCCCGCGTCAGGTCATGGTCTACGAGGCCCTCGGCGCGCCCGTGCCCACGTTCGCCCACATCTCCATGATCCTGGGCGCTGACGGCAAGAAGCTCTCCAAGCGCCACGGCGCCACCTCGGTGGAGGAGTACCGCGACGCCGGCTACCTGTCCGACGCCTTCGTCAACTATCTGGCACTGCTCGGCTGGTCGCTCGACGGCGAGACCACGATCATCCCGCGCGATGTCCTGGCCAGCAAGTTCTCGCTCGACCGCATTTCCAAGAACCCGGCGACCTTCGACCCCAAAAAGCTCGACTGGGTCAATGCCGAGTACATCAACGGCATGTCCGATGCTCAGTTTGCCGACGAGATCATGGTCCCCGAGCTGCACGAGGCGGGTCTCATCGAGGGTAATGTCGAGTACGGCGAGGACTGGATCGACGCGCTTGCCGCCATCGTCAAGCCACGCACCAAGATGCCTGCCGACGCCGTGACCGTCGCCGCCCCCATCTTTGCTACGGCCGAGACGCTCGAGTATGACGAGAAGTCCGTCAACAAGGGCCTGGCCAAGGAAGGCATGGGTTCCATTCTGGATGCCGCCAAGGCCGCGCTCGAGGGCGTGGACGAGTGGACTGCCGAGGCCATCGACGCCGCGCTTGAGCCGCTGCCCGAGCAGATGGACCTTAAGAAGCGCGTGGTGTTCCAGGCCGTGCGCGTCGCAGTCTGCGGCAACATGGTGAGCCCTCCGCTGGGCGAGACCATGGCGCTCGTCGGCCGCGACGACTGCCTGGCGCGCATCGATCGCGCCCGCACGATGGCGCTGTAGCAGCTGCGCAAACGTATGTATATGAGCCCCGTTCACCCCGAGCGGGGCTCTTGTTTCTGTACCGATGAGTGGGTTGCTGGGACAAAATAATCAGTAGAGTTTGTCCCATGTTCGAGTGACGCAACAAGCTCGACACTCGTTTCGGCCATGGGACAAACTCTACTGATTATTTTGTCCCAGCCCTTTCAGGTCCGTTCGCTAGAGGTGGTGTATGGCTCAACAACTGTCGCTGTTTGGTTCGCCGGAACCGGAGGAGACTCCGGCCAAGCCCGAGCATACACCTGACCCCATTGCCGCCTACGCGAGCGTGGTCCTCGACATTCCCACCCGCGCGCTGTCCGAGCCGTTTGCTTACGGCATTCCCCGGTCCCTTGCCAACGAGGCGCAGATCGGATCTACAGTCCTGGTCCACTTTGGTAACCGAGCCGCCGCAGGCTATATCGTCGACATAGCGTCTGGGCTGGGCGACCTGCAGGGCAACAACGCCCTCGACCCTTCGCGCATTAAGCCCGTCGAAGCTATTCTTAGCAAACCGCTCTTTACCGCCGAGGCTGCCCGCATCGCACGCTGGATGAGCCGCGAGTATGTCGCGACGCTGTCCGAGTGCCTGCGCCTGTTTTTGCCCCCGGGCGGCAGCCCGCGTGTGGTCAAGGGCGACGACGGCGTGTGGACGGTTGAACGTCCAGCCGTCAAGCCTATCCAAAACCGCTGGGTCATGCTTACGCCCGAGGGCTTCGACTATACGCCGCCCAAGACCGCGGTCCGCCAGCGCCAACTCATCGAGGCGCTCCAGTGCGGCCCGGTCACGACGCGCGACCTCAACCTTCTCTATAACAGCATGTCGGCGACCATCAAGGCGCTCGAAAAGCGCGGCGTCGTGGTGGTGGAGGAGCGCCGTGCGTGGCGTGGCTGCAGCGAGCAGACAACGCTGTCCTCGGCAAGCGGCAAGGCACCGGTCTCCCTTACCAACGGCCAGCAACGGGCACTCGCGCAGATTGAGCGCGCCCGTCTGGACGCTCATGGCGACGTGGTGTTGGTCGACGGCGTCACCGGCTCCGGCAAAACCGAGGTTTACCTCTCCGCCATCGAGCGCGTGCTCGCAGCTGGTCGCTCTGCCTGCGTGTTGGTACCCGAGATTTCGCTGACGGCCCAGACCGTCGGCCGCTTCCGCTCGCGCTTTGGCGAGACGGTCGCCGTGTTCCATTCGCGCCTTTCGGCCGGCGAGCGCCTGGACCAGTGGGATATGGTTGCTAGCGGGGCCGCTCGTGTGGTCGTGGGAGCCCGTTCGGCGCTTTTTTGCCCGCTCCACGACTTGGGCCTCATCATCATCGACGAGGAACACGAGACCAGTTACAAGCAGGGCTCCAGTCCGCGCTACCACGCGCGCGAGGTGGCGGCCGAGATGGCGCGGCGCTACCGCTGCCCGCTCGTGTTGGGCTCCGCCACGCCTTCTGCCGAGGCCCTCGACCGCTGCCGCCGTGGCACGTATAACGGTGCCACCTGGACGCGTGTCGAGATGCCCGAGCGCCCGGGACACGCCGTGCTGCCCACGGTCCGCATTGCCGACCTGCGCCGTGAGTTTTCTCACGGCAGTCGCTCCATGTTCTCAAAACCCTTGATGGAGGGCTTGGAGCGCGTGGTCGAGCGCCGCGAGAAGGCTGTGCTGCTGCATAACCGCCGCGGCTTTGCGCCGTTCCTGATGTGCCGCGAATGCGGCTGCGTCCCCACCTGTAACCACTGCTCCACCGCGCTTACGTATCACGAGCGCACCCATACACTGCAGTGCCACACCTGCGGTTCGTCTTGGCGCGTGCAGCCGTATCCCGCGCCCACGAGCCGTTGCCCCAAATGTGGCAGTCGCTACCTGGCAAAAATGGGCCTGGGCACGCAGCAGATCGAGGACGCGCTGCACCAGATGCTTCCCGAGGACGTCGCCATTATTCGCATGGATGCCGATTCCACGCGCGGCAAGGATGCGCACAAAAAGCTGCTCGAGCAGTTCGATGCCGCCGATTGTGCGGTGCTGCTTGGCACCCAGATGATCGCCAAGGGCCTCGACTTTCCCGAGGTCACGCTCGTGGGCGTGGTCAATGCCGATTTCTCCCTCAAGCTGCCGGACTTCCGCGCAGGAGAGCGCGCCTACGACTTGTTGGAGCAGGTTGCGGGCCGCGCCGGCCGCGGCGATCGCCCCGGTGAGGTGATCATCCAGACCTACCTGCCCGAAGATCCGGTCATTCGCGCTGTCGCTGAGCACGACCGTTCGATCTTTACCGACTACGACCTGGACCAGCGCCGCGACGCGCTGTACCCGCCGTTTGTTCGCCTGGTCAACATTTTGGTGTGGTCGGCGAACCGAGACGACGCGCAGGACTACATCGGGCGCATTGCAAAGCTTCTTAAGCGTCGCTGGCATGCCGCCGCGCCCGACTTTTTACGGGCGGGGAGTGCCGTGCCGCAGGTGCTGGGCCCGGCTTCGTGTGTAATCGAGAGAGCCAAGGACCGTTATCGCTTCCATCTGCTTGTGAAGTCGCCCGTGGGGTACCATGTCTCTGATGATATCGACGCCTGCCTCAAAGAGGTGGGCTCTGTGCGCGGCGTGAGCGTGAGCGTTGATGTCGACGCCTATGATTTGATGTAACAACCCGAAAGGATGGCCATGGAAGCCAACGGAATCGTACTGTCGCCCGACCCTCGTCTGCGCCAGGAGTGCGCCGTCATCGAGGAGATCACCCCGGCAATCGAGGCGCTTGCCGAGAAGATGAAGAAGATGATGTTTGAGAACGGCGGCTGCGGCCTGGCTGCCCCGCAGATCGGCGAGCTCATTCAGCTCGTCACCATCGACTGCGACTACAGCGACAAGAACGACTACGACCCGTACGTGCTCATCAATCCCGTCATTGTTGAGCAGAGCGACCATCTGGTGCCGTTTAGCGAGGGCTGCCTGTCCATTCCTGGCATTAGCTGCGAGATCGAGCGTCCCGACCATGTCGTCGTCGAGGCGTACGACCTGGATGCCAACCTGATTCGCTATGAGGCCACGGGCGACCTGTTCTGCGTGTGCCTGCAGCACGAGATTGACCACCTGCACGGCAACACTATGTTCGAGCGACTGAAGCCCATGCAGAGGATCAAGGCAGTCAAGGAGTACCAGGACGCCCTGGCCCGCGGCGCTCGACCGGGCGAGACTGAGTAGGTCCCACCGTCCCCGGTGCTGAGCGCCCACATATCATCCCGTGCTCAAACATTCTCGCTTTGCTGCGAAACTGCGCGCGGGACGATATGTGGGCGCTCAGCATCGGGGACTGCGTTGTTCTGGCTCGGTTCGCCGGGGCCCGTCGGGCCAGGGAAGGGCGTCTTCGCTGATAGGTGCTTTGCTGAAAGAGCTGCTTTTATTGCGGCTCTTTCTTTGGTTTTGGGTATATTTGTTCTTGTTGAATTGTTATTGCGGATGGGCCGGATACTTGGCTTTCCGCTGTTCACTGTAGCCGTCTCGGCTTTGGTTGAGAGGAGACTAACTTTTATGCGTATTGTGTTTATGGGTACGCCTGATTTTGCTGTGCCTTCGCTGACTTCGCTTGTTGAGGCTGGTAACGAGATTGCGCTTGTTGTTACTCGTCCTGATGCTGTTCGTGGGCGTGGTAAGAAGCTGGAGCCGTCTCCTGTTAAGGCTTGCGCGCTTGAGCTGGGGTTGCCGGTTATTGAGGCTAATCGTATGACGCCTGAGGTTGTTGAGGCGCTCCGGGCTGCCCAGGCCGATATTTTCTGTGTGGCTGCCTATGGCTGCATTTTGCCCGATAGGGTGCTGCATATGGCACCGCTCGGCATTGTGAATGTTCATGCGTCCTTGCTGCCTCGTTGGCGTGGGGCTGCTCCTATTCAGCGTGCGATTCTCGCTGGTGATGAGGTTGCTGGCGTTTCCATTATGCGTATTGGGCATGGCGTGGATACTGGTGCTTATTGTGCTCAGGCTTCCACGTCGGTTGCCGGTAAACATGCTGAGGCGCTGACCATGGAGCTTGCTGAGCTTGGCGGCAAATTGCTTGTCGATACACTTCCTTCGCTTGCCGATGGCACCGCCGTGTGGACTGAACAGGATGAGTCGCTCGTCACTCATGCTGCCAAGATTTCCAAGCAGGAGATGCGTCTGGATCCGCAGATGGCTGCGCTCGATTGCGTGCGTCATGTGCTTGCTTCGTCCGATACCGCGCCTGCTCGTTGCGTGATTGCCGGCAAGACCGTGCGTGTGCTCGATGCTACGCTGGCCGATGTTTCGCTTGGCGAGGGCGCCGTTGACGTTAAGGCCAAGCGTGTTTACCTGGGTCTTTCCGATGGCTCGGTTGAGTTGCTCGAGGTTAAGCCCGATGGCAAGCGTGCTATGGCTGCTTCTGCTTGGGCTGCTGGCCTGCAGGGTGTCGATCTTTCGTGGGGTGTTTTGTCATGAGCAAGCTGTCTCCCGCGCGCAAGCTTGCGCTCGATGTGCTGATGGAGGCCGATCGCCGCGGCATGTACGCGCGTGACGTGCTCTCGTCCCGTGCTTCGGCCAAGGCCATTGACCAGCGCGATTCTGCTTTTGCCGCCCGCTTGGCGCTCGGTGTGGCCGCCACGCAGGGTATTTTGGACGAGCTGCTCGATCAGTTTCTTGATAAGCCTAAAAAGGTTGCGCCGCGTGTTCGCATGGCGCTTCGTATCTCGGCCTTCGAGATGCTCTATCTGCATACGCCTGGCCGCGTTGCCGTAAGTCAGGGTGTTGAGCTGGTTCGCTGCGGTGCTAAGTCCGCCGCTGGCTTGGCCAATGCTGTACTGCATAAGGTTGCGGATAATGTTGAGGACTTTGCTACTGCTTCCGATGCGGATGAGTCTGAGCGACGCTTGGTCCGTCTGTCGCGCCTGATGGGGCTGCCGCGTTGGCTGTGCGCTCGCATTATGGTGTCGTTTGACACGCCAGAGGGTGCGCTTAACTTTGCCGGCAATCTGGCCCCCGCGCCGCTGGCCCTGCATGAGAACGCCTTTGCAACCAAGCCCGATCCATATATCTCGCAGCTTGTGGCACCCGTGTTCCCGGGTTGTCATGCTCCGGTTGATGC
Source organism: uncultured Collinsella sp. (assembly GCA_902465015.1). GTDB lineage: Bacteria > Actinomycetota > Coriobacteriia > Coriobacteriales > Coriobacteriaceae > Collinsella. The sequence continues at coordinate 927 of CABQLK010000059.1, read as the reverse complement.
CCAGGTTACCGTTTCGTCGGGCGTATTTGTACGCGCTGCTGCCGTGGCCTCGGACCTTAACGCGCAGCTTATCGCCACAGCTGCCACGCGCCCTGGAAGCTGCCTTGAGATTGGTGCCGGTCGCGGTACCAAGACCTATGTGATGATGTGCCAGGCCAAGCGCGCCGGCTATGAGCGCCAGCATACGGCGCTCGATCTGCATGATCGCAAATGCGACCTGAATCTCGCTCGCCTGCATAAGGCGGGTATTCAGGGCGTTCGTACGGTTTCGGGTGATGCCTGCGAGCTCGATGAGGTACTTACATCGTTTGATGCCATGCGCGGTGAGCGGGTCAAGTTCGATACCGTGTTTATCGATGCGCCGTGCTCGGGCACCGGAACCATGCGTCGTCATCCCGAGATTCCGTGGCGCCTGACCGTAAAGGATGTGACGGTTGAGCTGCCCAAGCTGCAGCTGACGATGCTCAAGGAGGCTGCTGCGCGCGTGGCTGCCGGCGGTGAGCTCATCTATGCAACGTGCTCGGTCTTCGACGAGGAGAACACGCAGGTCGTGGACGCGTTCCTTGCTTCTCCCGAGGGTGCCGGCTTTAGCGTGGCACCGCTTTCCGAGGCACAGATTCTGCAACTCCCCGAGTTCGATCAGGCCAAGAAACTCGTATCCGTACGCCAGAACGATCGAGGCCTCTTCCAAAGCGTGCCGGTAAACGCCGACTCCTACGACGGCCACTTCTGCGCCAGGCTGGTCCGCAAGTAACGACTAAGTTGCGGTGAAATAGGGATTGAATAGCGGCTTCTGCCCGTCAAACAGTCCTTATTTCACCGCAACTCATAAGGAAACCTGGGTAGCTAAAGAATCGGCCCCGCGATCGGTGTGAACTGCACCCCAAAACTTGGACGTCTTAAATAAGAACTACGCCGCAAGGGGCT
>CABQLK010000058.1 GCA_902465015.1 uncultured Collinsella sp. | reverse complement strand
GAGATAAATCTATTGTTTTAGAGAGACGGAATGCCAAAATTCGTCCGTCCGTTACCATCTGCCAAAAATGGCAGATAAAGGACTCATTGAGGTAATGGGTTCATCGACGAGCCACAATCGCCGATATCGGAAGAAGTAGATGCAGCCGGACCGCCCCTCTAGTGTCTCTCGAAGTTAGATGGGCGCTAGAGGGGCGACTGCCTCGCGATATTTCCCCAGATAAAACCTGCCAAAATAAACCTGTCCCTTTTTGGTAGGTCAGTTAACGCAGTGCAGGTTGAGCATATGCGAGCGAGCGGTCTCCGGGTGCGGTAAGGTGACGTGAAACAAGCGGGCGCTGACCTTTTGGTCGCGCCCGTGAAGTTGAACGTCAGATTGCCGTGTCCGGAGCCCGCGCAGCGCCGAGCAGTTGCGCCGTTTGTAAAACGGCGCAACCTACAGGTTCATGTTGCCGTGAATGTAGGGGGTGACCTTGGGGGAGATATGGTCGCAGCCCAGCTCGCGCAGCGCGGACTCGATAGCGGCGGGCAGCGGGGTCTTGCCCTTGTCGTCGACGGCGGCACCGCCGAGGGTGGCAATCTTGGCGACATCTGCGGGTGCGGCCTCGATATGCATGCAGCCGCCGACCAAGCGCGCGCGTACCTGTGCCAGATCAAGATCGTGCAGGTAATCCTCGCAGGCGCGGATTAAATCGACCTTCTCGCGCGTAAGCTCCTCGCCCGTGGGGACGCGGGTGGCAAGACATGCTCCCGCCGGCAGGTTCCAAACGGGATAGCCCCATGCGCGCAGCAGCTCGCGCTCTTCGTCCTTGGTAAAGCCGACCTCCATAAGGGGTGAGCGTACGCCGAGCTCTTCTGCCGCACGCATGCCGGGGCGGTAGTCACCGCGATCGCTTGCATTGCTGCCATCGATGACGGTGGGAAAGCCGAGCGACTTGGCGTGGTTGACGATGGCGGTAAAGCCGGCGTGCTTGCAGTGGTAGCAGCGATTAGTATCGTTGCAGGCTACTTGGGGGAGCTGCAGCTGATCCACCGAAAGATTGAGCACGGGGAGCTTAAAATGCGGCCCCTCATTGGCCTGCCCATCAACGGACTGCTCAAACGAAGCCTGCTCGGGCGTGCCGATGAGCGGCGTGGTGAGATGGACGAGGAGGGTATTGGTAGGCATGATGCGGGCGCATACGGCGGCCAAAAAGCTGCTGTCAACGCCGCCGGAAAACCCGATAGCCACGCGCCCGTATGCCAAAAGCAGCTGTTCGAGCGCCGATAGCTTGTCTTGAAGCTCCTCTGCGGGTGCCGTGGTGTCTAAAATCATGAAACGATCCTTATCGTTGAGTACTCGATCGAAAACTATAATCCTAATGCGTTACTTGCCATAAGACTTCTATCTGTGTAACGAAAGTGCAATATGGTATATACGTTATATACAAGTTGCCAAATGCGGTAGAGTTGCGGCAATACGACAGCGAGAGTCGATGGGGGACCGATATGATCAAGGCTGTTATTTTTGACATGGATGGAACGCTGGTCGATACCGAGCGTTTGGGGATTAAGGCCTGGAAGGCAGGCGCCGCTGAGCTGGGGCTCGCGATTGATGAAGCGCTGATCCATCAGTTTATCGGCCGCACGCTGCCCGATGTTATGGACATCCTTGATAAGCATTATGGCAGCCATGAAACCACCGAGGCGATCTATCGTCGCCACAAGGAGATTCGCGACGAGATGGTCAAGACCGAACTGGAACTTAAGGCCGGTGCCGCCGAGTGCCTAGACGAGCTGCTGGCTGCGGGCTATCACGTGGGTCTAGCGACGTCGTCGCGCCTCGTTACGGCCGAGCGCAACCTTAAGATGGTCGGTCTTTTTGACAAGTTTGAAACGGTAACGTGTGGCGAGGACGTCGTGCACGGCAAGCCCGACCCCGAGATGTATCTGCTCGCCTGCGAGCGCGCGGGCTTTGCTCCCGAGGAATGTGCCGTGGTCGAGGATTCGCGCAACGGCTGCGTCTCGGGCATCACGGCCGGATGCCATGTCTTCGCCGTCCCCGATATCGTGCCGCTGCCGCAGGACGTGGTGGATGGCTGCGAGGCCGTGCTCGATACGCTGTTCGATCTGGCGGCGGCGGTCAAGGCCGTGCGCTAGACAATTGCGGCGTTGAAACGAGCAATTGCCCACGTTTGCGCTCAAGCAAAAGGGGTCCGGCAATGGTCGGGCCCCTTTTGCTTGAGCGGCGACTTAGCATACTTGCGGGCGTGCTACAGATACGCACCGAGGTTGATGGCCGTGGCGTCGGTCTGGCTGCTTGCCTGGGTGCTGGCGCGTTCCAGCAGGAACGGCCGCACGAGTTCTTGGCGGTTGATGTCCTCGATGGCCGTGACCGTGGTGACAGTGCGCGCTGCAGAGCCGATGTGGACGTGCTTGGTCTTTGCCGGGGCCTTGTTCTCAATTTGTTCCATGAGCAATTGAACGCCCTTGCGGCCAATCTCGTAGCCCGGGGGCGCTACCGTAGTGAGCGGGACCGATCCGCTCCAAGCGAGTGGGTTGCCATCGCAACCTGCTACGCGTACTTGCCCGGGGACGGCGATGCCTTTGTCGACCAGCGCCGAGATGACGCCCGAGGCCAGCACGTCGGTCAGACCGACGACAAAATCGGGGCGTTTGTCGGCGGGGCGCGCGGCGATTTGGGCGCCGATGCCGTAGCCGTCGGCGGCGGTATTCCATTCGCCGGCGTCGATGACTTCGATCTTGATATCGGGGTGCAGGGCGAGCGCCTTATGAATGCCAAGGACGCGCAGGGTGAGTTGCATAAATGCTGCTCGGCCGACGACGACAATATGGTGTGCGCCGCGGGCGATGGCGAGTTCGGCAATGATGCGACCCTGGGCCTCGTTGTCGGCCGCTACGTAGTAGCCGGGCTCGGAGCAATGGATGTCCAGATGGACGATCGGCACGGGCATCTTGGTCATGGCGGGGTGCCAGTCGGGGGATGCCATGGGCTGAACCATGACGCCGGACATCTGGGTGCCCATAAAGTAGCGCAGGTAATGGTCCTCGAGAATATCGTCGTTATCGGCGTTGGCGATGAGCAAGTCGTAGCCGTGCTTGCGGGCCTCGTTGTGGGCGCCGCTGGCGATTTGGAGCGAAAAGCCGTGATCGAGACGGGGGAGCACCAGGCCAAAGGACTTGGTGGCGCCGCCCGCGAGCTGACGGGCGCTTTGATTGGGCAGGTAGCCAAGGCGATTGATGGTCTCGTTGATGAGCTTGAGGGTCTCGGGGCGCAGCTTTTCGGGGTGGTTGAGCGCGTTGGAAACCGTGCCCAACGAAACCCCGGCCTCGCGCGCGACGTCGCTGATTTTTACCTTTGCCATAGCGGCCCCTTTGATGCGTTTCAAGTACAAGCCAGATTGTAGCATCCCAAACCTACCAAAAAGGGACAGGTTTATTTTGGCAGGTTTTATCTGGGGAAACGCTGTTGCCAACGCGACCACCACGAAGGGGGCAGGTACCTTTGTGGTGGTTTGGACCGGCTGGACGTGTGTGCATCGGGTGGTATCTAAGTTAAGATACCACTTCTGGTATATCAGCTTGCGTTTGCGTGAGTACAATACTCGAACGTTATACGTCTCAGCGCCCCTTGTGCGTGGACGTCTTGCAGTCACGCGAACGAAGGGATTTATCCTATGTGTGGAATTGTCGGCTACACCGGCTCTGATATTGCAAAGAACATCCTGGTTACGGGCCTCAAGCGTATGGAGTATCGCGGCTATGACTCCTCGGGCGTCGCGCTCGAGGTGGGCGAGGGCGCCGCGGCTCACCTCGACGTCATTCGCCGCGTGGGCAAGGTTGCGGGCCTGGAGAGCGAGCTTTCCAACATTGACAGCGACGCTACCTGCGGTATCGGCCACACCCGTTGGGCCACCCACGGCAAGCCCTCCGTCGTTAACGCTCACCCCCACACCAGCTGCGACGGTCGTATCGCCATCGTCCACAACGGCATCATCGAGAACTTCGCCGAGCTGCGCGAAGAGCTGGAGGGCCGCGGCCACCACTTTAAGAGCGAGACCGACACCGAGGTCTTCGCGCATCTGATCGAAGAGGCTTATGCCGAGACGCACGACCTGATGGCCTCCGTGCGCGAGGCTTGCACCCACGTGGTCGGTGCCTATGGTCTGGCCGCCGTGTGCGCTGACGAGCCCGGCGTGATCGCCGTGGCCCGCAAGGATTCCCCGATCGTGGTCGGCGCGGGCGAGACCGGCGCCTATGTCGCCTCCGATGTCATCGCGCTCATCGACGCCACCCGCGATGTCGTGGTGCTCGAGGACGGTCAGTTTGCCAAGCTCACGCCCGCAGGCGTCGAGTACACCGACGAGGCCGGCAACGTTATCGAGCCCAAGGTCACCCACATCGACTGGGACCTGGACATGGCCGAAAAGGGCGGTTATCCCGACTTTATGCTCAAGGAAATCCACGAGCAGCCGCGCGTCGTGCGTGACACGCTGGTCGGTCGTATGACGCCGGCCGGCGAGCTCGACATCGACGAGCTGGGCCTTTCGCTCGAGGAACTCAACGACATCGACCGCGTCTACGTGATCGCTTGCGGAACCAGCTATCACGCTGGCCTCATTGCCAAGAATCTCATTGAGGGCTGGGCTCGCATCCCCACCGAGGTGGAGGCGGCCAGCGAGTTCCGTTATCGCAACCCCATCATTACGCCGACGACGCTTGTCGTTGCCGTGTCCCAGTCGGGCGAGACGGCCGATACCCTTGCCGCCATTCGCGACGCGCGCATCAAGGGCGCCAAGGTCTTTGGCATCACCAATGTGGTGGGCAGCCCCGTGGCGCGTGAGAGCGACGGCGTCATCTACACCAAGGCCAACAAGGAGATTGCGGTCGCCTCGACCAAGAGCTTCATCGGCCAGGTCGTGAGCCTTACGCTTTTGGCCCTGCTGCTGGCGCAGGTCAAGTACCGCTTGACCACTAAGCAGGCGCGCATGCTGTTCCGCGAGCTTTCCGATACGGCCGAGCAGATCCAGTGGATTTTGGATACCCAGACCGAGGCTGTGCATGAGGCCGCCCTGCTGTGCAAGGACGCGCAGTCGGCGCTGTTCGTGGGCCGTGGCATGGGTGCCGCTATTTCTTACGAGGGCGCACTCAAGCTCAAAGAGGTCAGCTACCTGCACGCCGAGGCCTACGCCGCCGGCGAGATGAAGCACGGCCCCATTGCCCTGATCGACCCGGGCTTCCCCGTCATCGCTGTGGCCACCAAGAGCGCCACCTACGACAAGACCGTGTCGAACCTCATGGAGTGCAAGGCGCGCGGCGCCAAGGTCATCGTCGTTGCCACCGAGGGCGACGAGGAGATCAACAAGATCGCCGACTGCATCATCCGCGTGCCGGCAGTCCGCGACGTGTTCAGCCCCATCACGGCGAGCGTCCCGCTGCAGCTGCTCGCCCGCGAGGTCGCCATCCTGCGCGGCTGCGACGTCGACCAGCCCCGTAACCTGGCCAAGAGCGTCACGGTAGAGTAGTTGGTTCCGCCGTTCTAGCGACTAAGGCTCGGCTCCGCATCAAGACGGAGCCGAGCCTTTTTTGCATTTGACCAGATAAAACCTGCCAAAATGAACCTGTCCCTTTTTGGCAGGTTAGCGGAGCTTGCTGGTCTCGAAGTACTCGGGGAACTGGTCCAGAACCTCGGTCTGGTTGCGGAACATCATGTGCAGGTGCTTGCTGACCAAAAAGCTCGCTTCGATGGGGTCGCGACCGGCGATGGCGCGGCGAATCTGCTTGTGCTCGTTCACGATGTCCTGATTGTCGAGAACCTGCGTGGCGGCGCGCAGCCAGCGGAAGCGCTCCAGGTCGGCATTGGTCTCTTCGAGCCACGACCACACGGTGCTGCGACATGCGATGCTAAAAATCATGTGATGCATGAGGTTGTCGCTCAAAAAGAAGCCGATGCGATCCTCTTCGGCCATGGCCTTTTCCTGCAGCGCGATGGCGCGGTCGAGCTGCTCGATGCCGGCCGACGTGGCGCGCGCACAGCACTCCACAATCACCTGCTTTTCCAGATGCTCGCGGATGTAACAGGCACTCTCGGCAAGGGTGAGGTTGATGGGTGAGACGTAGGTACCGCTCTGGGGCACGGTGCGCACCAGGCCCTCTTGCGCCAGACGCACCAGTGCCTCGCGCACAGGGGTGCGCCCCATATCCAGGTCGTCGCAAAGTTGCTTGACGCCCAGCTTTTCGCCCGGCTTGTAGTCCAGGTAGACGATTTTGCGTCGAATGGTGTGGTAGGACTGGTCCTGTAGGCTCGTTTCCTGCTCGCCGACGTGCATCGATTCTTCCATAGCGCCTCGCAACTGTTCTATCAAACTCATATGTCAGTTGTTAATTATGCCGCGAATCAGCTCTCCACGGTGGGTAATTCGGCTGTTGCCTGAGAACTATTGCGGCATCTTAGTCTGTGTTTGCGCAAGGCTGCGCTCAATGTTGCCGTATCATAAGCCGTCGAAAACGTGAAATAGAAAGAAGGAATCCCATATGCAACTGGCAAATATCGTACGCGAGCGCTGGAAAGGCGTTTTGTTCTGCCTGATCATCGCCATTCCCGCGACGTTGCTCGGCAAACAAATTGAAGTGGTCGGCGGTCCGGTGTTTGCCATCCTCTTTGGCATGGTCCTGGCGCTCGTCTTTCCCAAGAATCGTCGCGAACAGCTCACCGCCGGCGTTACCTATACGTCCAAAAAAGTCTTGCAGTACGCGGTTATCCTGCTTGGCTTTGGCATGAACCTCTCCCAGATTCTGTCCAAGGGCGCCCAGTCGCTACCGATTATCGTGGCAACAATCTCGACCTCGCTTGTCATCGCCTTTGTGCTCTGCCGCGTTATGAACGTGCCGGGCAAGATCGCGACGCTTGTGGGTGTGGGTTCGTCGATTTGCGGCGGTTCTGCCATCGCCGCGACCGCGCCCGTCATCGATGCCGACGATCGCGAGATTGCCCAGGCTATTTCGGTCATCTTCCTGTTTAACGTTATCGCGGCGCTCGTGTTTCCAACGCTCGGCGGCATGCTCGGGCTGACCAACGAGGGCTTTGGCCTGTTTGCCGGTACCGCCATCAACGACACCTCGTCCGTAACGGCTGCGGCGAGCGCTTGGGACAGCATGCATCCCGGCGCCAATGTGCTCGAGAGCGCCACGGTGGTCAAGCTCGCCAGAACGCTGGCCATTATCCCCATCACGTTGGTCCTCGCATGCTGGCAGATGCACCTGGCGCGCAAGGCCGGCGGCGACGCCAAAAGCACGTTCTCCCTCAAACGCGCGTTTCCCATGTTTGTGCTGTTCTTTGTGCTGGCGAGCGTGATCACTACGGTGCTTCAACTTCCTGCATCCATTACGGCGCCCATCAAGGAGTTGTCGAAGTTCTTTATCGTGATGGCCATGGCGGCTATTGGTTTTAATACCGATATCGTCGAGCTGGTCAAAAAGGGCGGCAAGCCCATCGCGCTGGGCTTTTGCTGCTGGATTGGCATTGCGTGCATGAGTTTGGGAATGCAGCACGTGCTGGGAATCTGGTAGAGAAGTAGCTTATTTGCGTGCTGCGTGCTGGTGAGCGCGTTCTCACGGTGGAGCGATAGGAGCTCTTGCGGGTATGGCTTGTCCGCAGGTTTATAAGTCCCGAAGAGCTCTTATCGCCCCGCCAGGATGGCGATGCGGGGCAACACCTATACTCGCAGGACGGCGCTTTCTGCCCTATAGTGTTTGGTGAGCAATATCGTTCAATTTTGAAACACTCGGTCGTGCGACCGTCGGCGGTTGCACGTCGCCGCGGACAGGGGCAAATCATGGATAGCGATGCCAAGCTGAACATCTTGACCGAGGCCCTGGCTGCTGCCGGAGCCTCGGCATTGGCAATCGATGCGCGTGGGGACGTCGCGATCTCGACCATGAATGACGCGGCGCTCGAGCGGGATGTGGCGGCTTTTGTCGCTGAGCGCCTCGACCGTATAGGAGACGGCGCGCGTCTGGTTATGGGGCGTGCGGGTACGCGCCTGAGCCTGACCGTTCGCCCCACCGACAAAGAGGGCGGGGGCCTTTGGGTCGTCGTGGTCCGCGAGGTGCGTGGCGCCGCGGCGCATGCGGGCATCGAGTGGCTCAACGCCGACGAAGTTGAGGCCCGCTACGAATCGAGTGCGTACGGCATCGTTGAGGGTGCCGCTACGGTGGCTGCACCGGTTGCCGAGAGCTACGCGCGCGGTGTGCCCCTTATGCTCGAGGGTGAGCTGGGAGCGGGTCAGGTTGAGATCGCCAAGCGCCTCTATCTGGACGGTCCTTTTGCCGATCAGCCCTTTGTTTCCGTCACGCTCGATGAGCTCACCGAGCGCGGTTGGCGCCATGTGCTCAAAAGCGCCGAATCGCCGTTGTTCCAAACGGGGCTGACCCTTTGCATTGAGGGCTGGAATGCGGTTGGCCCTCAGCGCCTCCGCGAGCTCGTTTCCACGATGGCCGACACCGCGTTGGCGACGCGCTGCCATGTGGTGCTGACAGCGAATGACATGCCGGGCGGCGGCGAAAGTGATCAAGCCGCCTTTGTGACCGAGCGTTTCGCCTGTGCGGTGAGTGTGGCGCCGGCAATCGCCGAGCAGGGAGCCGCGTCGACGAAGGTTGCGCGCTATTTGGAATATCTCGCTGATGCATTTGGGACGGCAGCGCCCACGCTGTCTGCCGCGGCGACGAAGACGCTCGATGCTTACCGCTGGCCGCGCAATTATCTGCAGCTCCGCGAGGTCTCGGAACGACTGTATATATTGGTGGGGGCGGGCACGGTGGACCGCGCTGTGGCGGAGGAAGTACTCGCCCAAGAGGACGTGATTAAGACCGCAACCTTTGGCGCCCCGACGCTCGAAAGTGACCTGTATATCCTGCGACCGCTGGCCGATACCGAGCGAGATATCGCGCATTTGGTTGTAGACCATCTCCACGGCAACCGAACCCGTGCGGCGGAGGTGCTGGGCATAAGCCGTACAACGCTGTGGCGCTTGCTGAAGGACGATGACCGTTGAGCGAGGCGCCCGTGACCGCGCGCGACGCGTGTGCTACAGTCCAAAGCGTTATTGTTTCGATTTGGTTACGGCGTGCGAGGGCATATGGCTGAGACTTCAAAACCGAGCCGCAGAAGGCGGAGCGCCGCGCCGGTCAACCGACGCACGACATCGGTGACGTGGGGTAAACACGCCTCGGGGTTTGATGGCTCGTTCAAGCGCACTAAATATGGCTATCCTTCGGCAAGCGCTCGCTTGGCAATGCAGGCAGAGTCCTCGCTGTGGGGCCGCAAACGCGTGGTGGGCTCAAAGCTCAAGCACGACGGCACGCTTGGTTACATCAGCCGCGGGGCGGCTCGCCGCAGTGGGCTCAATCCTGCTGGTTGGCATCGTTATGTGCCGATCGTGGCCGTCGTTGCGGTGATCGTCATCGCACTCGCCGCGCTCGGATATGCCGGCGGTGGCGCCAACTTGGATGCAGTGTTTAAATCGCCCGAGCTCGCGCATGCAGGCACAGAAGTTGTCGAGGGCGCTCAGACCCAGATGGGCGTCGCGCCCCAGCGCGGCATCGTTGCGGCGGCCTCCATCATCGCCGATGCGCAAAAGGACGAGGACGAACAAGGCAGCGAAGCCGAAACGACTCACACGAACGAAACGACGACAACGGCGACGTCAATATAAGGTGCGAGCGGGGTAGCTAAAATAGCCCCGTCCCAAATTAGCCACCCCCGCTGACGCTCCCGGGTTACCTTACGTAGATGACGTTGTCGCGGCGCGGCTTTGCCTCGGGAAGCGCGTCCTCGGCATAGCCCAGAATGCAGTGACCGACACCGCGCAGACTGCCGTCGGCGGGCAGGCCCCAACTGGCCAGCAGCTCCAGGCCCTCGGGCGAGTCAAAGACCTCGTGCGCGCGATGAATCCAGCACGAATCGACACCCAGTGCATAGGCGGCGTTGAGCAAGTTGCCCATGGCGAGCGAGCCGTCTTCCAGATGTGTGGACACGCTGCGGTCAACCAGCACCACCACAACGGTCTTGGCGCCATAGAAGGGGTCGCTGTTGCTGTCCATGACCTGGGCGTTGAGCTGTGAGAGACGCTCGACGGCCGCGGGGTCGGTGACGGCGACAAACGTCACCGGCTGGCGGCCCATGCCGCTCGGTGCATATTGGCCGGCTTCGATAATACGTGCAAGCTTTTCGGCCTCGACGGGACGATCGCTGTATTTGCGGCAGCTGCGGCGGTGAATGAGCGCTTCGATAGTCTCCATGGTGTCTCCTTGCGGTGGCGTTGCAGATGCCCCGTTCATACCCGTCAGGCTCAAACGATAGACGGTCAATTGCCCGGCCAAAAGGATAGGTTCCAATTGGGAAAGTAGGTTTGCATAAAAGTACCTTCAGAATGTGACAAACAAATGGGATGGTTAAACGTTTTA
>CABQLK010000057.1 GCA_902465015.1 uncultured Collinsella sp. | reverse complement strand
CCCTGCGGTTTTTTACCACTTGCCTAAATGATGTCCGCATAACTTCTGATAAAGGTTTTACTAAAGGAGTACCAACGTTTATCAACGCGCCGTGGTGGCGCCGGGCCAGGAGGTAACTATCATGTTCCAGGCTGGAGATGTCGTCGAGACCGATTTCGAAGGATTTCTGAAGCTGCTGCGTTCCAAGACGCGCGCTTTCGTGTCGATCAACGATCACGAGTACTACATCACGCACACCGATGGCTATTGGCGTGTTCAGGATTGCGAGGCCCTCAACGATAAGGGCCACTTTACTGACTGCTCCGAGCTGGTCAACACGGTCTGCGAGGTCGTCGAGCTGCCTTGGATCTGCGGCAAGAGCCTGCATGACAGCTTCTCGGGCGCTACGGTCTATGAAGCCGTCGCCGCTTAACAGGCAATAAAACCCGATTTTCACGTGACCGCTGGCGCTGCCCCCGCGCCGGTGGTCTTTTTCTGCCGATAGGCCATAAAAGTGCGCGCATTTGCGGAGAGCCTGTTGACGATAGTCAAAACTCGGACTAATCTAGAGACACAAAATTGGTCAAAAATCGGACAATCGAATGGTGGGATAGATGAATAGTGCGGTTACGCTGGTCGACTTCGATCGGTTGCTCAATGGACTCGACCATATCTATTCGGAGTTCTCGCGCGCCTGCGGCCTTTCGGACTGCGCCTATTGGATGCTCGTCGATACCAGCACGGCGGGCGGCAGTATTGCCGTAAGTCGTCTGACAAGCGAATGGTTCTACAGCAAGCAGACCATCAACTCGGCAATTAAAACCTTGACGGCGCGGGGCTTCGCAACGTTGGAGTTTGCCGAAGGCAGTCGTAAGAACAAGGTTGTGAGCCTGACCGAAGAGGGCAGGCGATTTGCCGAGCGTTATGCGCTGCCGGCACTCAAGGCCGAGCAGCGAGCCTTTGGCGCGCTTGAGCCATGTGAGCAGCGCGAGATTATGCGCTTGATCGGCAAATTCTCTCAGGTACTCGGCGATGAGTGCGATGCCTTTAAGCAGCATATTGCTGCCGAGAGCCAAGCCGAGAATCAAGGTGAGGGGGAGTCGTGCGACTGTTAATGAGGTTTCTAAAGCCATATCGAGGGCTTGTCGCAGTGACGCTGCTGGTGCTGCTGGTGGATAACGTCGGTACGCTGTTGGTTCCCACGATGCTGGCGAACATGGTCAACACCGGTATTACCACGGGCGATGTCGACTACATTTTACGCAATGGCCTATACATGTTTATCGCGACCAGCATGGCTAGCGGCGGCACGGTGCTGGGCTGCTATCTTTCGGCGCGCCTGGCCGCCAACGTGGCTTGCGATATCCGCAATGCCGTGTACGACAAATCGCTCGAGCTCGCGGCCAGCGATTTTGAGCGCTTTGGCACCGGATCGATGATCACGCGTTCGCTCAACGACATCAACGTGATTCAGCAGGCGATTCTGCAGACGATTCAGCTGGTGCTGCCCGTGCCGTTTTTGGCTGTGGCGGGCATCATCTTCGCCTGGTTTATCGATCCCGCCATGGGCACGCTTCTGGGCGTAGCCGTTGCGATTGTGCTGGTGGCGGCGGTCTTTACGGTTGCCAACGCGGCGCCGATTTTTATGCGCCTACAGGGCTTTATCGACCGCATGAACGTGGTGCTGCGCGAGAATATTGTGGGCGTGCGCGTCATCCGTGCGTTTAACAAGGAGCGCCACGAGGAACGGCGTCTGGACGAGGTGTTTAGCGAATACGCCGCCAACGCCATCAAAGTCAACCACCTGTTTGTGGGCCTCGACAGCTCAAGCTTCTTTTTGATGAACATCGCCGAGGTGGCGGTGCTGTGGGTGGGCGGCAACCGCGTAGGCGCCCACGCCATGCAGATTGCGAGTATCTCGGCGGTGCTGGAGTATGCAATTCTGATCCTGTTCTTTGTGATGATGGCCCAGATGGTGGTGCTGACGCTTCCGCGTGCTGCCGCGTGCCTGAACCGTGCGCAGCAGGTGTTGGAGATTGAGCCGAGCATCGTCGATGGCGAGCGCACGCTGGATGACGGGGCGCACGAGCCCCAAGACGAAGCCGATGCGGTGGCCGTGTTCGACCACATGTCGTTTCGCTTTGACGATGCCGACGAGGACACCCTGTGCGACCTGAGCTTTGCCTGCCGTCGCGGTCAGACGACTGCGATCGTTGGCTCGACAGGCTCGGGCAAGTCGACGGTGGCCAAGCTCTTGCTGCGCTTCCACGATGCCACCAAGGGCTCCATTCGCCTGGACGGCGTTGATCTGCACGACCTTTCGCAAGGCGAGATTCGCGGGCGCATTGCCTATGTGCCGCAAAAAGCATGGCTGTTCTCGGGCACCGTGGCAAGCAATCTGCGCTTTGGCAACGAGGACGCGACCGAGGCGGACATGCTTCATGCGCTGCAGGTTGCCCAGAGCACCTTTGTGCTCGATCAGCCGCAGGGGCTCGATACCCCGGTGGCGCAGGGCGGCACGAACTTTTCGGGCGGCCAGCGCCAACGTCTGGCCATTGCTCGCGCGCTCATGAAGCGCGCCGACCTGTACATCTTCGATGACAGTTTTTCTGCTCTGGACTTTAAGACCGATGCCGCCCTGCGTCATGCGTTGCAAGACGAGACGCGTGACGCTGCGGTGCTCATCATCGCGCAGCGCATCTCGACGATTTTGCATGCCGACCAGATTGTCGTGCTCAAGGACGGCGAGATTGTGGGCTTGGGCACGCATAGCGAGCTTATGGAAACCTGCGAGGTGTACCACGCCATCGCGGAATCGCAGATGAAGGGAGGTGAGTAGCATGACCGAGGAGCTCAAGAAGCAGGGCGGCGTTGATGACGCCGCTGCCGCGGGACTGGTCGAGGAAACGGCTGCCGCGTCGACCGAGCTGGATGACGCCGCCAAGGCTGCAGCCGAGCGCGAGGCTCGCCGCCAAGCGCTCTACGAGGAAAACGAACGTGCCGAGGACGAGCGCGCCCGCGCCGAGGCAGAGCGTATGCGCGACGTGGACGACGAAGACGAGGACGAGACGCCTCGGGATACCTGGGCGACGGTGCGCCGCCTGTGGAGTGAGGCTGCCGGCGACCATTGGCGCTTCTATATCGTGTTCGCGAGCATTGTGTTCTATGTCATCTTTAACACTGCCGCGCCGGCATATAGCGCCCGCGTGATCGATGAGCTGTGGGGCCACATTCAGGTGGCGTTTGCCAACGGAACCACCTTCAACATCACTTGGGAGAACTGCGGCAAGACCATCTTCGTCTACTTTATGATTTGGACAGCGGCTGCCTCGTTCTACGCGCTCCAGAGCTTTTTGATGTCGAGCGTGGCCGAACGCCTCAACCTGCGCCTACGCAACCGCATCGCGCAAAAGCTCAACCGCCTGCCGCTCGCCTACTTTGACGCGCATCGCCCCGGCGAAGTGGTCAGTCGCGCGACCAACGACTTGGACAAGATGTCCGAGAGTATGCAGCGCGGACTGCTGCAGCTGCTGGTGTCGATCGGCACCGTGGTGGGCGCCGTGAGCGTGATGTTCGTGTTTAGCGTGCCGCTCACGCTCGTCTTTTTGTTCTTTATGGCGCTGTCGCTGCTGATGACCAAAGTGGTCTCGCGTCGCACACATGACGTGACCGGCGAGCGCCAGGAGTGGGTGTCCAAAATCACGAGCGCGGTCGAGGAGGGCTACTCGGGCCGTCTGGTGATTCGCGCGTTTAACCGCGAGCGTCAGAGCTCCGCTGAGGTGCACGAGGCTTCGAAGGAACTGGCTCGTGTGAGCACCAAGGCCGACTTTATGATCAATGCTGTCGGCCCCGCAGTGCGCTTTATCGGCCGTTTGGCGCAGATCGTGATCGCGCTGGTGGGCTGCAGCATGCTGGTTGCCGGTCACATGACCGTCGGCGTGTTCCAGGCGTTCTTTCAGTTTATCTACGAGGCGTCCGAACCCATGACGCAGCTGTCGTTTACCTTTAACTCGCTGCAGAGCGCGCTGGCGAGTGCGGAGCGCGTGTTCGACCTGCTCGATGAGCCCGAGATGGAAGCCGATCCGCTGCCGGACGAGGCCGCCAAGCTGCCGGGTCGCGTAGAGGGCCGCGTCTCCTTTGAGCACGTGCGCTTTGGTTATTCGCCCGACAAGCCGCTTATGCGCGACGTGTCGTTTACCGCCGAGCCGGGCCAAAAGATCGCGGTGGTGGGAACCACGGGCGCAGGCAAGACGACGCTCATCAACCTGCTCATGCGCTTCTACGAGATTGACGGCGGGCGTATTACGCTCGACGGCGTGGATACGAGCCGCATGGACCGCGGCGAGCTACGGCAGCAGTTTGGCATGGTGCTGCAGGACGCCTGGCTGTTCGATGGCACGATTGCCGAAAACATCGCCTACGGCTGCCCCGAGGCAACGCGCGACGAAATTGTGGCCGCCGCTCGTGCCGCGCAGGTCGACTTCTTTGTGCGCACTATGCCGCAGGGCTACGACACGCGCGTGGCCAACGATGCCGAGAGCATTAGCCAGGGCCAGCGTCAGCTGCTGACCATCGCACGCGTGCTGCTCAACAACCCGGCGATTCTCATCCTGGACGAGGCGACCTCAAGCGTGGACACGCGTACCGAGCTTGCCATCGGCCGTGCCATGGACGCGCTTATGCGCGGGCGCACGAGCTTTGTGATCGCACACCGCCTGTCGACGATTGTTGATGCCGACCTGATCTTGGTCATGGATCACGGCAACATTATCGAGCAGGGCACGCATAAGGAGCTGCTCGCAGCCGAGGGCGCTTATGCCGACCTCTATCTGAGTCAGTTCGCATAATGTGACAAAGGGACAGTCCCGCATGTCACATCAAAAAGAAAGGCGCGCCGGGGATGGATTCCCTGGCGCGCCTTCTTGCGTTGATGCCGATGTCGTTTTGTGCCGCTTGCGTTCCTAGCGCTCGTCCACGAGCTTGGCGACGAGGGCTTTGAGCTCGGC
Source organism: uncultured Collinsella sp. (assembly GCA_902465015.1). Taxonomy (GTDB): domain Bacteria; phylum Actinomycetota; class Coriobacteriia; order Coriobacteriales; family Coriobacteriaceae; genus Collinsella. Next base: position 6,960 of record CABQLK010000057.1, on the reverse strand, counting down.
CACCTCTCGCTCGAGTTCTTTGACGCGGCGGGCGTTCTCGGTGATGCCTTGGCGGTTGAGGGCACTCTGCTCGGCGGCGTCATCGGGCATGTACTCGCGGTGCTGCTTGGCATCGAAGCTCTCCTCGAACACGCGGCAGCCGTTGCGCTTGATGATGCGCCCGGGCACGCCAACGACGGTGCAGTTGTCGGGCACGTCCTTGACGACGACCGAGTTGCCGCCGATTTTGACGTTGTTGCCGATGCGGATGTTGCCGAGCACCTTGGCGCCCGTGCCCACGGTGACGTTGTTGCCGAGCGTTGGGTGGCGTTTGCCGGTCTCGTTGCCGGTGCCGCCGAGCGTGACGCCCTGGTAGAGCACGCAGTTGTCGCCCACAATGGTGGTCTCGCCGATGACAACGCCCATGGCGTGGTCGATAAAGAAGTGCTTGCCGATCTGCGCGGCAGGGTGAATCTCGACGCCGGTGATGTGGCGGGTGATTTGCGAGAGTACACGGGCGAGCGAGCGATGACCGTGCTCCCACAGCCAGTGCTCGGGCACGTGGTTCCACTTGGCGTGCAGGCCAGGATAGGAAAGGAAGATGACCAGACCGTTTTGCGCGGCGGGGTCCTGCGCTTGGACGGTCTTGATGTCCTCGCGAATGGTATTGATAAAGCTCACCGGCCGCCCTCCCTTAGCGCCATGGCAATGCGATTCAATAAAGTATAGCGATTCGCTAGGGATTAGGAAGAATAATCTTGGCGGCTTTGCGCGACAGGTGTCAGTTATGCAAACTTGCTGGTAATGGGGTCATGCTTTTGTGGGGTGGCGCACGAGGGGGCGCCGCAACCGTATACTGGTCAACTTGGACGTATCCGCGCCCACAACTGAGAGGTTTTACTTCATGGGTTTCATCAATTTTATCGCCGAGCTGCTCAAAGACCCGCGCACCGCGATTGCCAGCTGGATCGCCGCCGGCCCGCTTATGGCCTACGGCTGCGTGTTCCTGATTATCTTCATTGAGACAGGCGTGGTGTTCTTCCCGTTCCTTCCTGGCGATTCACTGCTGTTTGCTTCGGGCTTCTTTGCCCACAACGGTGGCTTTAACATCGTGGCACTGCTGGCCGTCGCATGGGCTGCTGCCATCCTGGGTGACCAGTGCAACTTTATGATCGGTCACTTCTTTGGCAAAAAGATTATCGCTTCGGGCAAGGTCAAGGCCATGACGCCCGAGCGCATCAAAAAGTCCGAGGATTTCTTGGACAAGTGGGGTCACCTGGCCATCTTCCTGGGCCGCTTCTTCCCGTTTATTCGCACCTTTGTGCCCTTTATCGCCGGCATGGGCGGCATGCACTGGCGTAACTTCGTTATCTTTAACGTGCTGGGCGGCATTACCTGGTCGACGCTCTTTACACTGCTGGGCTACTTCTTTGGCGGCATCCCCTTTGTGCAGGAGCACTTTGAGCTGCTGATCGTCGGCATCGTTGCCGTGTCGATCATTCCGACTGTGGTCGGTCTGGTTAAGGCTAAGCTGGGCAAAAAGAACGCGTAGCTCGAGCCAGCGCGCAAACCGTGCAGTTGAGGCCCGTCACCGCTTACGGTGGCGGGCCTCTTTAGTTTCGGTCAAATGAAAATACTTTACTTAGTTAAAGAAAAGCGTTTTATCAGACGCGTACGGGGAGTACAATCTCGTGCATGCGAATCGACGTGCCATCGGCTTTGATGCTGTTCGCGTGTCCCGTCCGGCTCTACGCTCCGGGCGTGCGACGTTGCGACGCGGTCGGCCTCGGTCCTTGCGTGCGGGTTCGCGAGTTTGCAACTGTGTATGTAAGGAGCGACATATGACTGTCGAGAAGAAGGATATCGATTGGGGTAGCCTCGGCTTTGGCTACATGAAGACCGATTACAGCTACGAGGCTCATTGGAAGGATGGCGAGTGGGACGAGGGCGGCCTGACCACCGACCACACCCTGCATGTCTCCGAGTGCGGCGGCATCTTCCATTACTGCCAGGAGGTCTTTGAGGGCCTGAAGGCCTACACCGCCGAGGACGGCAGCATCGTTTGCTTCCGTCCCGACATGAACGCCGAGCGTATGTACAACTCTGCCCAGCGCCTCGAGATGCCCCCGTTCCCCAAGGACAAGTTCGTTGAGGCCGTCAAACAGGTCGTCTCTGCCAACGCCGCCTGGGTTCCGCCCTTCGGCTCCGGCGCGACCCTGTACGTGCGTCCGTTTATGATCGGCTCCGGTGACGTGATCGGCGTGGCTCCCGCTCCTGAGTACACGTTCCGCATTCTCGTGACCCCGGTCGGTCCGTACTTTAAGGGTGGCCTCAAGCCCGTCAAGCTGCGCGTTTCCGAGTATGACCGTGCCGCACCGCACGGCACCGGCAACATCAAGGCCGGCCTGAACTACGCCATGTCCCTCAAGCCCACGATGGAGGCCCATCGCGAGGGCTATGCCGAGAACCTGTATCTCGACTCCGAGTCCCGCACCTATGTCGAGGAGACCGGCGGCGCCAACGTGCTGTTCGTGAAGGAGGACGGCACCCTCGTCGTTCCGCAGTCGCACACCGACTCCATCCTGCCCTCTATCACTCGTCGTTCGCTTGTTCAGGTTGCTCAGGACCTGGGCATGACCGTTGACCAGCGTCCCGTCGAGTGGGCCGAGGTCAAGGCCGGCACCTTTGTGGAGTGCGGCCTGTGCGGCACCGCTGCCGTCATCTCCCCGGTGGGCGAGATCGACAACAAGGTCTATGGCGCCGACGAGACCGTGACCTTCCCGGCTGGTTACACCGAGATCGGCCCTGTGATGAAGAAGCTCCGCGAGACTCTGACCGGCATCCAGTCTGGTGCTGTCGAGGACAAGCACAACTGGGTTTACACCGTCGCGTAAGCTGTCTTAGCTGTCCGGCCCGAGGGCGACCTTCCTTTCCGGCGCGTCCTCGGACATGAAAGAACCTCCGCTGCGCACTTCGTGCGGCGGAGGTTTTTTCGTCCCGCGGAGTGCGCCGGAAAGGAAGGCCGCGCTTTTGTTTTGGTTCGCGCCATGTGGGGGTGGTGGCGACGTGCATTTTTGCGAGTATTCTGCAATCGAAGGCCCCTGCATACCGACCTCGGGCAAAATATCGGGATTTCTCGATGTTTTCTACGAATGATGGGCGGGGTTATGGGCTGACAGCGTTTGATTTGCAGGGACATTCGCGGTCTTTGGCATTTATCGTGGCGCCCGAAGCTCTTGGTTATGTTGAATACTCCTGAAAATGCACGGCGCTTAGAGGGGGACCTTCGCGAAAAAGGAAACCGCCCCGTCGAAGTATGCATTCGACGGGGCGGTTTATGCATATACCCGATTAAAGATACGTTGCGAATCTGTTAGAACTTGACGGTCGGGGCCTGGCGGGCTGCTTCGGCGGCCTCGAAGCCCTGGCGCTCCTTAAACTGGAAGATGCCGGCAAAGATGACAGCCGGGAACGTCTGAATGGCGTTATTGTAGCTGAGCACGCAATCGTTGTAGCTCTGGCGTGCATAACTAATCTTGTTCTCGGTATCCTCGAGCGATGCCTGCAGCTGCGTAAAGTTGGTGTTTGCCTTAAGATCGGGATAGGCCTCGGCTACGGCGAAGAGCTGGCGCAGCGCGCCGGTCAGCACGTTGTCGGCTTCCATCTTGGCCTCGGGCGTGGTGGCCTTGACGGCGGTGTTACGCGCGCTGATCACGGCGGAGAGCGTCTCCTGCTCGTGCTTGGCGTAGCCCTTGACGGTCTCGACCAGGTTGGGGATCAGGTCGTTGCGGCGCTGCAGCTGCGTATCGATGTTCTGCCAGGCGTTATCGATGCGGTTACGCTTGGTGACCATGTTGTTGTAGATGCCGGCGATGGCGCAGACAATCACAATGACAACAACGATGCCGATGATGACGGTAATCATGATGTCTCCGTTTCGAATGGCCGCGGCGGCATGCGCCAGCTGCCGTTGGTATAACGCTACTAGTATACCCGCAACGTTTTGCCGTGCCGAACTTTCCGGCAAGCGTTATGTTTTCGGCGGGGTCGGCACCGGGGCAAAGCGCGCGAGGTACAGGTGTAAGATATGCGACAGATTGACGAGTGTTGTCTTTGCCCTGAGGATGGCGATACCAGTGGACCTTCGCATTAAGAAAACCTACCGCGCCCTGTTCGATGCCTTCACCGAGCTTCTCGAGGAGCATCGTTTTGAGGACCTGACGGTTGCCATGCTGTGCGACCGCGCCATGATTCGCCGCACGACGTTCTACAAGCACTTTCGCGACAAGAACGATTACTTTGCCTTTTATATCGATGAACTCATGTCGGGCTTGCCGCAAAAACAGCCCGATGAGGCCGGCGCAGTGTCTGCCGAGGACGTGCGCGCGCTTCGGCACGCGATTTTGGACGATGCCATGGATTTAATTCTGGCGCACGAGCAGCTCATGGATAACATTTTGGCAAGCAGCATGTCGGGCATGTTGACCAACGTTATTTGCGACCGTATTGCCCGCTCCATCCGCGAGCGTGTGATGAACGTGCTTGCCGAGGATGCCCTGGCCCCCGTGTCACTCGAGACGACGTCTGAGTTTGTCGCCGGCGGTATTATTCGACTTTTCACGATATGGTGGGAGTCGGGTCACGATCTTGAGCGTCGACCCGAGATAGCCGACGTGGTCGATGCGCTGTTTGAGCGCACCATGACGCCGGTGAATCACTAAGGTGGCGGAGAGAGGGGGATTCGAACCCCCGGAACGCTCTCGCGCTCAACGGTTTTCAAGACCGCCGCATTCAACCGCTCTGCCATCTCTCCGTGAGTCGTAATGATAGCATCGTTTTGGATTTGCAACAGGGAAGGCGAACGATGACGAGCACCGGAATCGATGAGAAGTTCATGCGCGAGGCGCTGGCGGAGGCGCGCGCCGCCGCTGCGCTGGGCGAGGTACCGATCGGTGCCGTGGTGGTACGCGCGGGCGAGATTGTCGCGAGGGCGCATAATCGCCGCGAACTCGACCAGGATCCTTCGGCTCATGCCGAGTTTTCGGCCCTGTGTGCCGCCGCTCAGGCGCTTGGGCGCTGGCGCCTTTCCGATTGCACGGTCTACGTGACGCTCGAGCCCTGCTGCATGTGCGCGGGGCTTATGGTTAACGCGCGCGTGGGGCGTTGCGTCTACGGTGCGGCCGATGCCAAGGCAGGCGCAGTGGGCTCGCTATACGACCTCAATGCCGATTCGCGCCTGAACCATCGGTTTAATGTAACCGCCGGCGTGCTGGCAGACGAGTGCCGCGAGGTGCTGAGCGGCTATTTTGCTGGACTGCGCAGTGTCGACGGCGTCGGTTGCGATTGTGGTATGAACCTTGAGGCACATGCGGCCCACGCCGAGGCGCTCGCGGGTGTTGGGGATCTCGCCGACGAGACGCTCAACTATGGCCCCGTGCAGCGGCGGCCCCGCCGTGTGCTGCTGGCGATTGATTCCTTTAAAGGCAGCGTTTCGAGCGCGCAGGCGGAGGAGGCCGTTGCCGAAGGCATGCGCCGTGTGTGGCCCGATGCCGAGCTGAACGCTTTGCCGCTGGCGGACGGTGGCGAGGGAACGCTCGACGCCGTCGCCGCACGCGGTGGCGAGCTCTCGACCTGTGAGGTTGCAGGCCCCTTGGGCGATCGCGTGTCTGCCCGGATGCTGGTGGATGACGAGCACGACTCGGCTGTAATTGAGATGGCCGAGGCGGCGGGTATTGGGTATTCGTCCTGCACGGAATCGGCGGCGCTTGCAGCTTCGACCTATGGCGTGGGCGAGCTCATACTTCGCGCAGTCCGTGCGGGAGCAAAGACTATCTATATTGGTCTGGGCGGCAGTGCCACCAACGACGGTGGCGCTGGCATGCTGCAGGCGCTGGGCGCCCACCTTGTCGATGAGCGCGGCTGCAATATCGCCCCCGGTCTCGCGGGCCTTGAACACGTGGCGAGTATCGATTTGACACCAGCGCTTCGGGCGTTGAATGGCGCGCGTGTCATCGTGCTTTCCGATGTCGAGAATCCGCTCGTGGGACGCCGAGGCGCCCTAGCAGTGTTCGGTGGACAGAAGGGTCTACCGACGGGGGATGCCGAGGCCCTGGGCAAGTACGACAGCTGGATGGTCGGCTACGGTCGCCTGCTCGATACGGCGATTGCTAGGGCGCGAGCCCAGAAGCTGCTGCGCACACCCGAGGGCGCACGGACATTTGGTTCGGTGCTCGGCGTGCCCGGCGCGGGCGCGGCGGGTGGCTTGGGTGCCGCGCTGCTGGCGCTCGGCGCCGAGTTGCGCTCGGGTGTGGAGACGGTGCTCGACCTCGTGGGGTTTGACGAGCGCGTGCGCGATGTCGACCTGGTCATAACGGGCGAGGGCAATATGGACGAGCAATCCGCCGCCGGTAAGGCACCGGTGGGCGTGGCCCGTCGTGCGAAGCGATATGGCAAGCCGGTGGTCGCCGTCGTGGGCGGTCGTGCCGATAAGCTGGATGCGGTGTATGGACAGGGTGTCGACTTAGTTCTGCCGGTCTGTCGCAGGCCCATGTCCCTTGAGCTGGCGCTCGATCCCCAGGAAGCCACAACCAACCTCATCTGCGCCGGTGAAGCCGCCGCCCAAGCCTTCGACCTTGGCCGCATCTAAAACCCATTTCCTCGATAAGTCGCGGTGAAATACGGAGTGTTTTTGCCTTTAAGGTGCCAATTCAGTCCGTATTCCACCGCAACTTCGTGAATGGCCATCCGAGGTTGGCTACCTTGGGCCTTGGGTCGGACCGCCCGCCATGAAATGCGGCCATCTACTACGTTTAGCCGAGCATCCTCGGCCATCCCGTAATATGCGAAAATAAAACCGCAGGTAGACGGCTTGCCGATTTTCGGAAAAGCCGGCTATGGTTGACCCCTGCGGACTAAACGTAGTAGATAGGCCCCCTTCGTGGCACAGCGTCAGACAAGTCTTTTTGGGACGGGGCTATTTTG
>CABQLK010000056.1 GCA_902465015.1 uncultured Collinsella sp. | reverse complement strand
CTCTTGGGGAGGAGACATCGATGAAAGCGAATTCAGAAAAAACTAAGCAGAGTAAAAAAGCGACGCGCCGTGTACTGGCAGGCGTTTTGTGCGGAGCCTCCGTGTTGAGCCTGGTACTGTCGCTCGTCATGCCTCCGATCTCGCAGGCCATTGCCAACGATGCCCCGGCAGATTCTACCGAGAAAACTGTGATGGGGGGGGTTCCTCAAGTGAGTCCGCTGCTGTAGATAACACCAGCGAGGATGCCGAAAACCAGAATAGCGACGAGACCAATGGCGGCGAGGCTGGCTCTTCAAATAGTGCTGAGCAGGCTCAGAGTGCGAATGCGGCTTCAGCGAGAGCGACGGCCACCGTGGAGAAGGGAATTTATGTTCCCACGTCTATCGGTATCGGTACGAATATCGATGTCTCCACCCCCGATCCCGGCGTGGCCACCTACGTCGGCCGCGACATGTACATCGGTGGTAAGCCGAGCGACACTAGTAATCTTGATGCGAAGAACGCCCCCACCGGCTCATATGCCGCTGAGGCGGAGGGCCTTACCTTGGTCCGTGGCAAGCTTGCCATGAATCCTATCAAGGCGAGTTGGAGCGGCGATGGCTTCCGTTTCGGCACCGTTGGTTTTGGTTCTCAGTTTCGTCCTGTCGACCGTAGTACAGTGCTTGCGGTCGCCGGTATAAACAGCTCGATTCAGAACATGAACACCGGTCTGGGAACGACCTCAGATACTGCGACGGTTGGTGCTTGGACCAGGGGTGCCTGGGTCGGCAAGTCGAAAGAGAATACCGGCTATGACTACACCGCGCAGATCGCCGGTCCCATTACCTATTCCTATTGGGATTCGAATGCTAACAACGGGCGCCAGTCTGTCGTGAAAAAGCAAGGTAATTGGTTCGAGGGCTCGGATGCTCTGAAGAGCGACCTGTTCAATCAAAATGTTGATTTGACTAATGTTAACGGTAACGATTATTCGAGCTACAACGGTGCAGATGGATACCTCTCGAAGCTATCGAAACAGCTCGCCTCGTTTGCAAATACCGGCACAGTTACGGATGGTTCCGCAATTAGCGACAACAGCTACGCAATCAACAAGTACGATAACAAGGGAACAAGCTATACACTCACTTTCGATGGTAGTGAGAAGTCTGTTTCCGGTGCGCTTGATACCAGAATCCCGAACTATAAGATTTGCAACACCGAGCGACTTATCACCTTTACCGGCGATGGAACTTCTATGCAACAGGTCTTCACCATTGCCGGTTCCGAGCTCTCCAACTTGAAGGATGGCGTCTACTACCGCGGCGTCGACTTTAAGTTCACCAATGTCCCCGAAGGCGCATCCATTGTCGTGAACGTTACAGGTGCTGGTCCTGTCGAGTTCCACAATGGCTGGCGCTTCTGGTGGGGCGATACAGAAATATCTCGCGGTTATGAGAGTAACGCCGATAAAGACCTTCGCGCGAAATACTCGCTGGCCTCCCAGTCCATCATGTGGAATTTTGTCGATACCACGAGCCTCACCATCCGTGGTGGCATTGCGGGCGAGGGTAGAAGCGACTGGGGCAATGGCGGCGGGGACGGCAAGTGGACCGACGATGACCCCGCCGCTGCTATGCTCGGATCGATTCTCGTTCCCAACGGAAGCTTCGACGACCATGTGACCACCAACGGTCGTGTGTACGTGGGCGAAGATTTCATGATGAACAACCCTAAGATCGCGTACAACTTCACAAATCTCGAGGGTAACTCGGCTTCCGTCATCGATATGGATCAGGAGCGTCACAACTTCCCGTGGTCTGGGTCGTATACACCGGACGGCTCTGCCATTGCGTGGAGCAAGGTCGACGCTGCGGACGGCATGACGCCGCTTTCTGGTTCCTCGTGGACGATATACGGCACTGTCGATGATGCCAAGAATGAGACGAATCCCATCGTTACGGTAACGGATGGCGGTGCCAATGATTACTCTTCGGATGATGGCGAGCTTCAGTTCAACTATTTGAATCAGAAGGCCAAAATTGGCGATCCCAACGATAAAGACTACTTCATGTACTACATTCGCGAGGTCAAGGCGCCGGCTGGTTATCAGAAGTCGGACACCATCTACTACGCAACCATGAACAACACCGGCGAGCAGGTGAACTATGTTCAGGGTCATGTGGACACGGTGAACGGAAATAAGCTCGTTTCATTCGATGATTCCAACACCACGGGCGCCATCTCCAACACCAAGATCACCGGTACGGTGTCTTGGACCAAGGTTGAGGAGAGCGACACGGGACACACTCCTTTGGCTGGTTCCGAGTGGGCGCTTACCAAGGTAAAGGATGCCGATGGTGCCGAAATTCCGGACGCTGCATCCCTGACTGTGATTGATAACGATACGAATGCGGAAGCTGTCAGCAACAAGTGGGCAGATTCTGATCCCGCCGATGGCAAGTTCAAGCTCGAGGGTCTGCTGCCGGGCACGTACACGCTCACGGAGACCCAGGCGCCGTTTGGCTACGAGCTGAACCAGACAACCTACGAGTTCACGGTGTCCAAGGCGGACGGTTCCATTGCGTGGACCGAGGGAAAGAAACCGAGCATTGTTGAGGGCACTACGTACATCTCCGATTCTCTCACCACCACGTCCGTGGAAATCCCGGTGACTAAGTCCGTCCGTAATACGGACTGGCCGAAGGATTCCAGCGGGAAATACGTTGCGTTCGACTTCAACATCGAGGCTACGGGGGATTACGCAACCAACGTGCCCATTCCTAACCCGGCAGACCTCTCCATTGCACCCGCAGCAGGGGAGACCGACGCCGCCAAGCCCAACAACATCACGGCGACCTTTGGCGCCATGACGTTCAACAAGTCGCACCTGTCCGATATCCCCGGTACGGCGGATGACTACGCCAGGACCTACACCTACACGGTGAAGGAGGTCGCGCCTACCACCGGTGCCATCGATAAGCTCCGCTACTCCAAGGCCGAGTACCAGGTTGCCGTCACGGTGAAGGCCGTCATGAATGAGACCACTGGCAAGTACACCGGTCTTACCACCTCTACCACCGTTACGCAGATGAAGGACGACATGGGCAACACCCTTGGCGAGAACGGGCAGGGCGTCGTGGTTGAACCCTCCGCCGCCGCGCCCGACGCCATTCCCGCCTCCACCTTCACCAACACCTACTCAACCTCTTTGCCCCTTTCTGGTATGTCGGGCGTCACTCTGACGTACCTTGCCGGCGCGGCGGTGCTTTGCGCTGCTGCGGCCTGGATGCACATTCGTCGCAAGGCGAATGCGAAGGGAGGTAAGCGTCGTGAATAAGAAAGTTTGCTCCTTCCCGATCTTGTTTGCGCTGCTTGCCCTCCTGATCGGCACCTGCGCGGTTGTGTTCCCCGCTTCCGCGCAGGCCGTGCCGACCTCGACCGGTTCCATCACGGTGAGCGGCACCGTGGCGCGCAGCTACGACGCCTACCAGATCTTTAGCGCCAACGTCGTCGACGGCGACAGCGACGCCAAGATCGCCACCGACCTCGCCTGGGCAAGCGATGCCGCGCGCGACGCCGTCCTGCCCGTGCTGCACGGCGCCGGCATGCCCAAATCCCAGACCACCGCGCAGGAAGCTGCCGAGTGGCTCAACAACGATTCCCACCTTACGAGCGCGCTGAGCGCACAGTTCGCTCGTTCCCTCCAGAGCTCTGGCGCCGAGCCTGTGGCCCTTAACGCGGGCACGGCGGCCGAGCTGCCCTGCGGCTATTGGCTCATCGTCGCCAAAGACGACGCCATTTCCCAGGGCGAGGCCGGCACCGCGCCGATCATGGCGCTGGTCGGCGGCGGCGCCGTCACCGTCAAGCCCAAGGCCGCGACGCCCAAGGTCGCCAAGCACGTGTTGGAGGACGGCACCGCCGCCTGGCAGAAGGCCGCCGACGCCACGGTCGCCGACGACCTGTACTGGCGCCTCTCTGCCACGGTCCCGGCGGGACTTACCGCCTACGACACCTATACGGTGCAGTTCGTCGACACCATGGGCGCGGGGCTCGACTCCTCCAAGGTCGCCGCGAGCATGCGCGTGTACGTAGCGGCGGGCGCGGACGGCGGCTTTGACGCCGTCTCGACCGGTAAGGACGGCCGCGCCGGCACCGAGCCCGCGAAGGGCTGGACCGACATCACGTCCCAGTGCGCCACCAAGGTAGCGGCGGACGGAACCTTCACCGTGCGCACCGGCGACCTGATCGCCGCGCTCGGCGGGGCCGACGCCTTTACCGCGGGCGCCCGCGTGGTCGCCGTGTACAACGCGCCGCTCAACAGCGCATGCAGCCACGGCATCGCGAAGGGCAACCCCAACGAGGTCTACCTGCGCTACCCGCGCTCTCCCTTTGCCGACCAGTCCGGCGACGCCGGCTTCACCCGCACGCCGAGCGACGACGCGTGCGCCTACACCTGGGATCTCGCGCTCACCAAGCGAGGCAGCGACGGCGACAAGCCGCTTGCCGGGGCGGTCCTGAGCATCGCCGACGACCGCGGTCGCACGCTGGCGGCCGACGGCACGTGGGATGCGGAGGGCAAGGCCACCGTCACCACGGGCGAGGACGGCCGCGTGACCGTCTCGGGCGTGGACTCGGGCAAGCTGGAGGTCCGCGAGCTCAAGGCGCCCAAGGGCTATACCGCCTTTGAGGGTACGCGCTCCGTGACGGTCAAGGCCGAGGGCCTGGACGTCGACCAGGTGGCCGCCGCCAAGCCCAAGCTCACCATCACGGCCGAGTCGCCCCTGCGCGCCGACAGCGCGGACGGGTCGACGGGCAGCCTTGAGGCGTCGCTCATCAACACGCCCACCGGCACACCCCCTAGCATTACCACCGGAGGCTTTATGCCCTCGACTGGCGATATGGCAATGTACGCCGCGGCCGCCGCAGCGGTCGCCGGAGCCGCGCTCATCGTGGTCGCGCTTCTGGTCAAGCGGGGAGGTGGCAGCCATAAAGAGTAGCTGGCAGCCCCACAGAGAGCGGGGCGAGACGTAGCGAACTAGATGCTAAGACACAGACAGACAGATTTAGATCAAATGGGATTCGAGCAGAAAGCAGAGGAAAAGAAGATGAGCATGAGCAAGAACATCGCACGCCTGGCGGTAACCGCCGGCCTCACAGCAGCGCTGAGCTTCGGCGGAGTTATGGCTCCGGTGACCATGGCGTTTGCAGCTGGGAGCGGCTCAACTGTGACGTTCAACGATCCTGATTATGGAGCGTCCACGACCTATAAGGGCATTCAAATCTTTACGGCTACGGTTACGACGACCGCCGAGGGCACGACTGTGAGCAACATTGCGTGGGCCAGCACCGACGTCCAAACTGCTGTCGTAAACGCCATCAAGAAAAAGGATGAATCCTACACTAGCAATAACGCGCAGGATGCCGCTGATTGGCTGAACAAACACAACGCAGGCACCGAGAAGACCGATGCAAGTGCTAGAATCAGCAGCGGCCACGTTCTGAACAAGATTGCTGCCGATCTGAAGAACAGCAGTGGCTGGAAGACGACGGCTGCGGGTAGCGCGTCCCTTTCTGGTCTTACCGCTGGTTACTGGCTTTTCCTGACCAATAGCGTTGCGGAAGGTTCGAATACCAAATCGAAGGACGTTTTTACCTCGCCTGTATATGCGGTCGTTGATGGCACGAATAATAAAGAGGTGACTCCCAAGAAGAGCGTCCCTGCCGTCGATAAGAAAATCGTGAGCGCCAAGGGCGATGAAGAGCTCGATGCGAGCGACTCCCATGTTGGGCAGGACGTAACGTTCAACCTCTACGGTACTATCGCTGACAACTATGACACGTACGATACGTATTCCTATCAGTTCTCCGATCAAATTTCCAAGGGCCTGACGCTGCAGGATGGTGCCCAGGTGTATTTATATGGGAGCAAGGATGACGCGCAGAAAGATCTTAAGCGCGAGAATCCGACGTCGAACATTACGAATTCGTTTCAGCAGGTTAATGGCGATGCGGATGAAAACGGCAACAAGACGACGACTTGGACCTGCAGCAATCTTAAGAGTGTGGCGGATGTTACCTCGAAATCTTGCATTGTCGTCTCCTATAAGGCAAAGATCAACAGCGTGGCCGCCATTGGAGGCAACGCAGGCAACACCAACACCGCTACGCTTACGTACTCAAACAACCCTATGACCACCGGCACCGGCACGACGGTGCCCGATGAGGTCAAGACCTACACCTATGGTCTCAAGCTTAATAAGGTTGACCTTGGCACCGAGGAGCCGCTTAAGGATTCGAATATTAAATTTACTATCAAGGTGAAGTTAGCGGCGGATTCCAACTTGGAGGGGAAATACGTTAAGTCCGATGGAACCCTCGTAGGCGATGAGTGCAAGCTTTCCGTCACCAACGGTGCTATTACTATCAAGGGCCTTGGTGCGGGAACCTATACGGTTGTGGAGACGGACGCTCCCGCTAATTACGATAAAGTGCAGCCCTTCGATTTCACGATTACGCCAAACAGGGACAGCGAGGCTTCAGGCGAAAGCCCGGTTGGAGCCAAGTATGAGATTAATACCAGTCAGAAAGACCAGGTCATCATCGGCACGCCGAACAATGCAAAGGACGACAACAAGCTCGAAGCCGAGGCTGGCACAGCCACAAACGACGACGGCACCTTCAACATCACCGTTGGCGATACCAAGCATGTCGGCCTCCCCCTCACCGGTCTTAACGGTGTGACCTTCACTTGGATCGCTGGTGGCGCGGTGCTGTGCATCGGCGTGGCGCACCTCATCCGCAGCCGTAAGCAGGCTGAGGAGTCCGAGCAGGAGTAACGCTCGCTCACCCATCCCTTTGGCAGGTGGGATGTGATGGCCATGAGACTTGCGGACACTTTTCTCGTCCATCCACGTTCTTGCTTTGCCATTCTTTTTTTCGGGGCAGACTCCGCACTGGAGTCTGCCCTGTTTTTTGGGACAACGCAGCCAGCCTCCACCGTCCGATGCGGGTACGTTCGTCATCGCGTTTCTTGACTCGTATGAGGTTCGGTTTAAGGTCCGTAGGCGCACGCGCGGTGCGGACGGTAGAAGGCATTTGCGCCGCAACAAGCGCAAATAAGAATGCCCGGGGTTCGGAGCCCGGGCATCTAACTAAAGCTGAAAACTAGGCCGCCCACGCTCTCGTACACTTACGCGGGATGCGTCGTTTCCTATTGACATTGTATCCCGAATCGCCCAGCCGATTCGGGACATTTTGAAAACGCAAATGCTGGCCTATGCTCGCGCCGCACAATGCTGTCTAGCGGCGTTGTGCGGCGCGGAAGCTTGCTAATCGGCTATTATTTGTTTAGACAACCTGAGTTGTAGAGGAGTGACCGGCGATGGTGCAGGGCGCCAAACATATGAAGAGCAATAACGCCGCGGACAACGGCGGCTCAAGCCCTCAGCCCAAACCTCAACCAAAGCCCAAGCGCCGCCGCAAGCGACTGCCGCGCTGGGCCGACCGGCTCATCACCATCGTCATCATCCTTATTGGCGTGGGCCTTATGACCTGGCCGTGGATCTTGGACCGGCTCGAGGCCTCGGGCGTGTTCAACCAGATCAGCACGGTGTCCAGCACCGTGGACGCGCTGTCTGCCGAGGAGCGCGAGCGCATCCTGCTCCAGGCGCGCTCCTTTAACGAGCAGCTGGCGGGCGAGGCCACCGAGCTCCCCGCCGACCAGATCGAGCCCTACGCCCAGCAGCTCATCTTTGACCGCGACCCCATGATGAGCTGGGTCGAGATCCCCTCCATCGACGTGAGCATGCCCATCTACCACGGCACGAGCGAAGAAGTCCTCATGGCGGGCGTCGGCCACCTGGAGGGCACGAGCCTGCCGGTGGGCGGCACCTCGACGCATTGCGTGCTCACCGCGCACTCGGGCATGCGCAACCTGAGTATGTTCGACGACATCCATTCGCTGGAGCCGGGCGACCTGGTGCTCCTGCACACCATGAACAAGACGCTCGCCTACAAGATGGTGGACTCCGAGGTGGTGCTGCCCGAGGAGATGGAGTCGCTGACCATCGAGCCCGGCGCCGACAAGGTGACGCTCGTCACCTGCACGCCCTACGGCGTGAACGACCATCGCCTGCTGGTGCATTGCGTGCGCACCAAGTACAACAAGAAGGACGTCGACAAGCAAAAGTCGCTGGCCGGCCGCCACTGGGGCAAGCGTGAGTTTGCCGTGCTCATCGTGGTCGTAGCCATTGTGCTGTTGCTGCTGGACATCGTGATCCACGCGGTCCGTAAGCGCCGCAAGGCCAAGGCCTCGGCATAAGACATTCTTCAGAACCACCACAATGGGAACAGGCATCTTTGTGGTGGTCGGGGGCTTCCAAACCATCACAACATTCGATGAAAATCTCGATTTTGGTGAAAAGCGTCGAATGTTGTGATGCTTTTCGCTGTGGGCGGGATGGTTTTCGTTGTGGGCGAGACGGTTTTCGCTATGGGCGGTGCGGTTTCACTGCAGAACCGCCAGCCCGCCGCCTGCCAGCCCGCCGTCCTCGTTACGTTTTCGCTGCATTTAGGTAAAGCACCTGCTCCAAGCGGCGTTGCCTTGTATACTAGAGCGGTTTATCTGTTATGCGGAAGGGAGCGCCTATGGCACTCAGCGAGAAAGACGTGCGCGGCATCGCCGAGTACGCAAAGATCGCACTGACCGATGACGAGCTCACCCAGATGACGTCTTACCTGAACGACGCCGTCCAGATGCTCGAGCCCGTCTTGCAATATGACTTGCCCGACGTGGAGCCCACGTTCCATCCCATCGGAAGCCTGTCCAACGTGATGGGCGATGACCTGCGCGAGCCCGAGCGCGACCTGCCGCTCGACGTCGCGCTCGAAAACGCCGGCAGCGCGCGCGACCGCTACTTCCGCGTGCCGTCCATTTTGGGAGAGGGGGAGAGCGAGTAATGGCGCTAAGCTTCGATTCCCTTACCGCCGCCCAGATCGCCGCGGGCGTTGCCGCCGGCGACTTTACCGCTACCGAGGTGGCCCAGGCCTCCCTTGCCGCCATCGAGGCGCGCGAGGGCGGGGTCCAGGCATTCCTGCAGGTGGCGCCCGAGCTCGCGCTCGAGGCCGCTGCGCGCGTGGATGCCGACCGTGCCGCAGGCAAGCCGCTGCCCCCGCTCGCGGGCGTGCCGCTGGCCATCAAGGACAACATGAACCTCGTGGGCACGCGCACCACCTGCGCTTCCCGCATGCTCGAAAACTACCAGAGCGTCTACACCGCCACCTGCGTCCAGCGCATGCTCGACGCCGGCTGCCTGCCCATGGGCAAGGCCAACATGGACGAGTTTGCCTTTGGCAGCTCTACCGAGAGCTCGGCGTTCCACCGCACCAACAACCCCTGGGATACCGAGCGCGTGCCCGGCGGCTCCTCGGGCGGCTCCGCTGCCGCCGTCGCCGCGGGCGAGGTCGCGCTCTCGCTGGGCTCGGACACCGGCGGCTCCATTCGCCAGCCGGCGTCGCTGTGCGGCGTGGTGGGCTTTAAGCCCACGTATGGCGCCGTGAGCCGTTACGGCGTGGTTGCCTTTGGCTCGTCGCTCGACCAGGTGGGCCCCTTCGGCCGCACGGTCGAGGATGTCGCGCTGGCCATGAACGCGCTTACCGGCGCGGGGCACGATCCGTACGACTGCACCAGCCAGGATTGCGCCGTCGACTTTACCGAGCATCTCAACGACAGCATCGAGGGCAAGCGCGTGGGCATCATCCCCGCGTTTATGGAGGCCGAGGGCCTGACGCCCGAGGTCAAGGCCGCTGTTCAGCGCGCCGCCCAGGAGCTGCAGAACCAGGGCGCCGAGCTGGTCGAGGTCGACCTGCCGCACCTGGACGCCGCCATCGCCGCCTACTACGTCATCGGCCCGGCCGAGGCGTTCTCCAACCTGGCACGTTTCGACGGCATTCGCTACGGCTATCAGGAGGAGGGCTGCGCCAACCTGTCCGACCAGAGTTCGCTCTCGCGCGCCCACGGCTTTGGCGCCGAGGCCAAGCGCCGTCAGATGCTCGGCGCCTACCTGCTGAGCTCGGGCGTGTACGACAAGTACTACTACGCCGCGCAAAAGGCCCGCACGCTCATCACGCAGGACTACGACGCCGCGTATGCCAAGGTGGACACCATCCTCATGCCGGCCTCGCCGCGCACGGCCTTTAAGTTTGGCGAGATCAGCGACCCCACGCAGATGTACCTTTCGGACCTGTACACCATCTCGCTCAACATTTGCGGCAACGGTGGCATCTCGGTGCCGCTGGGCTTGGGTGAGGATACTCAACTGCCCGTTTCTGCCCAGCTGGTGGGACCTGCCTTTAAGGACCGTCAGCTGCTCACGTTTGCCCGCGCCCTGGAGCGCGGCTTTGCCGATGCTGCCACGGGTGCGCCCGCGCTTTCCGTCGCGCCCGATTTTGCCGGGAAGGGAGGCGAGCTGTAATGAAGGAGCTTTCCGAGGTCCTGCAGGATTGGGAGGCCGTGATCGGCCTGGAGATCCATACCGAGCTCACCGCACTCGATACCAAGATGTTCTGCAACTGCAAACTCAGCCACGATGACGAACCCAACGCCAACGTGTGCCCGGTGTGCCTGGGCCTGCCCGGCGCCCTGCCGGTGCCTAACAAGAAGGCAATCGAGAGCATCGTCAAGGCCGGTCTCGCCACCAACTGCGAGATCCAGCGCCACTCGATGTTCTACCGCAAGCACTACTTCTATCCCGATATGGCCAAGAACTTCCAGACCACGCAGGGTCCGGTCGCCTTTGCCATGTACGGTCACCTGGACCTGGATGTGACCGGTCGCGGTGCCGCCGAGCGCCCCGACTGCGCATTTGGCGAGGCCGAGGCCCAGAGCCTGGCGAGCGCCTCGGCCAACGCCGAGGGCCTGTCCACGTCCATGACGTCGACCATGCGCGAGGGCAATCAGCGCGCCGGCCACCTGGCCAGCTATGACGCGTCCAACCTGCAGATGCCCGAGCGTCGCGAGGACGGTTCCTACACGGTGCCCATCCGCATCCTGCGCATCCACATGGAGGAGGACGCCGCCAAGATGGTGCACGTGGGCGGTGCCGAGGGCCGCATTACCGCCGCGGCCGAGTCACTCGTCGACTACAACCGCTGCGGCACGCCTTTGATTGAGCTCGTGACCGAGCCCGACTTGCGTACGCCCGAGGAAGCGCGCCTGTTTATGGAGAAGCTCCGTCGCATTTTTGTGACGCTGGGCATTTCCGATTGCTCCATGGAAAAGGGTTCCATGCGCTGCGACGGCAACGTGTCGCTGCGTCGTCGCGGCGAGACCAAGCTGGGCACCAAGACCGAGCTCAAGAACCTCAACTCGTTTAAGAGCCTGCATGATGGCCTTGCCTACGAGATCTGCCGCCAGGCCGAGGTGCTCGAGGAGGGCGGCATCATCTATCAGGAGACCCGCCACTGGGAGCCCAGCCGCAAGCGCACCGTGGTCATGCGTGTGAAGGAAACGGCCGACGACTATCGCCTGTTCCCCGACCCCGACCTGGCGCCGTTCGATCTGGACGACGAGTTCATCGACCGCTGCCGTGGCGAGATCCCCGAGCTGCCCGATGCCAAGCGCGCCCGTTTTGAGACCGACTTTGGCATTAAGACGGCCGACGCCGAGCAGATTGCCGGCGACCCGGAGTTTGCCGACTTCTTTGAGGCCGCTGCTGCCGGTATGGCCGGCAAGGAGGCCCAGACGGTCGCTAACCTGCTGGTGAACGAGATGATCGCCTACCTTAAGGGCGCAGGCGTGTCGCTCGCCGAGTCCGGCATCGCGCCGGCTCAGGTGGCAGCTCTTGCCAAGCTGCTGGCGACCGACGCCATCAGCTCCAACCAGGCGCACGAGGTCTTTGAGGCCATGGCCCAGACCGGCGACGATCCCAACAAGATCGTCGACGAGCACGGTATGCGTCAGGTGAGCGATGCCGGCGCGCTGCAGCCGATCGTGGACGAGGTGCTGGCAAATTGTGCCGATCAGGCGCAGCAGTATCGTGACGGCAACCAGAAGGTTATCGGCTTTTTGGTGGGCCAGTGCATGAAGGCGAGCCGCGGCAAGGGCAACCCGAAGCTCTTCAACGAGTTGCTGAGAACGTCGCTCTCGTAAACGGGAACCCGGGAGCCCCGGCAGGGCGGGTGCTT
>CABQLK010000055.1 GCA_902465015.1 uncultured Collinsella sp. | reverse complement strand
GAATGTCGAAATCGTCGATTATCACAAGTGATGAGACCTCGGCCGATTTGCTGTCGCCGGTGACTCCTGGTGAGCTTCTCAAAGAGGAGTTTCTTGTTCCCATGGGCATTTCTCAATATCGCCTTGCGAAAGAGACCGGGATTCCGGCTCAGCGTATCGGGCAGATTGTCTTGGGAAAACGTCGCGTGACGGCCGACACCGACCTCCGTCTTTGCCGTTATTTTGGCCTGACGGATGGTTATTGGCTGCGCGCCCAGATAGCGTTTGATCTCGAGGCGGAGAAGAGGCGCATCGAACCGGAACTGGATAAGATCGTTCCTGTTCAGCAGGCCATTGCGCTGTAGTGCTCAGAGATGATGGGGGGTGGCGTGACGATGAGGCGACGCCGACAGCCTGCCGTATATAGTCCGGGTGGATGCGGGTGTGGTTTGCTGCTGCTCCCGGTTATTGCTGTGAGCATTGGCGTGATGTTTGCGCTTGCTGGACTGGCGGCAGCGGCACTTGTGCTGTTGATTGTGGCCATCGGCGTGACGATTTGGCTGTGCCGTTCTCGCGAGCAACGTCGTGCCGACGGTAAGACCAATGTAGGATGGATTGCCTTTTTGGTCATCGCCTACCTGCTGAGCATCAGCTATTTGGCCTTCTTTATCCTGTTGCTTGTGAGCACCTTTACCGGGGAATCCGTCACGGTGGGTTGATGCGCTGCCAGCAGACGGTCGCGCAAAGTGCGTTTGCTCGGCGTTTGGATAACTGCATTGGCCGTTTACCGCAGCCTTAGCTCTCAGCTAATGAATTCAAGTTTAATCCTTCCTACGATGTGCTGTGTGCCGGCACGGTAACCGGATCGTAGGAAGGATGAATAATGGCAAAAGAGGGAAAGAAGCCGATCGGCAAGATTGCCCTAGGCATCATCGTGGTGCTGGTTATTGTCGGTGTCGTGGGCTCTATGGGTGGCAATTCAACCGATTCGCCTGCGAGCGATTTGGCAAAACCTGCCGAGGCGACACAGCAGGCTGAGGAGCAAAAAGAACCGCAAGAACCGTATACCATTGCTGACGAGGCTGAAGACACTTCCAATCAGTTTGCCTATAAGATCACGGGCACGCTGACCAATAATACGGACAAGGAAAAGAGCTACATTCAGATTGAGTATGTTCTGTATGATGCCGATGGCAACCAGGTTGGAACGGCTCTTGCAAACACCAATCATCTGAAGGCGGGCGGCTCCTGGAAGTTCGAGGCGCTGGGTACGGTGTCTCCCGACCAGGTTGCTAGCTGGGAGCGTTCGGACGTAAGCGGTTTCTAGCATGTTGCATGCACTGGGGGAGGTGAAGTCGTATGCCCGATAAAAAGCTGACTGACGAGTTGCTCAATGAGCTTCTCGACGCGCCAAACATCGATGGCTATATCAAAGAACACGACTTTGTCGCCCCGTCGCTTTCGAACTACCTGAAGCAGTTACTGCAGGAAAAGGGCTTGGAGCGCTCGCGCGTGGTTCGTATGGCCGATCTCAATGAGACCTTTGGCTATCAGATCTTTACCGGGGCGCGTCATCCGAGTCGCAATAAGGTGCTGCAGATTGCCTTTGCGATGGCGCTGACGCTCAAAGAGACCAACCGTGCGCTGACGGCTGCCGGGGTAAGCATCCTTAACTGCAAGGACCGCCGCGATGCGATTATCATCTTTTGCATCGATCGCGGTTGCAGCCTCCAAAAGGTCAACGAGGAGCTGTATCGCTTTGGCGAGGAGACGGTGAGTTAGCGGCTGATATCCGGGCCGGCGGAGCTGCCGAACAACGATGCAAACGAACGGGGCGCGGATGCCATGGGGTGTCTGCGCCCTGCGCTATGATGGAGGCTATGGATACTCAGAGCCCAACATATTCCGATGACGAGCTGACCGCAGCGCTTGCCGAGCACCTGGCGTCGCTCGATCGCGACGACAGCTATCGCGTGGAGCGTGTACTTAAGCGCTCGCCCGTTGAAACAACCGAGCTCGTGTACTTTGAAGGAACCGGCGGTGGTTCGCTCGGCCCCTTTGTCCGTAAACGCATCGATGCTTCGGCTCAAATCGGCGGGGCATACGAGCGTCTGTTTGCCGCTCAGCGGGCAGGCAGGCGTTTTGAGCACCTGCCCAGAATCGTCGATTGTCGTCGTGTGGGCGACGAGCTCAACGTGGTTATGGAATACATCGAAGGGGAGACGCTCGGGGCGCTGGTGGACCGTCTGGGAGCCACCCCCGATTATGCGCGTGAATTGTATCCTGCCCTATGCGATGCCGTGGGCGAGCTCCACGCCGGTTTTGCAATGGCGGGGGAGACGTCGGCGCCGGTGATCCATCGTGACCTCAAGCCGTCGAATATCATCGTGACAGGTGCCAACTATACGCCTGATGACGGCCTGACATTTTCATCGCTGGTGATTATCGACTTGGGGATCGCTCGCGTATGGCGCGACGGCGCCGATGCCGACACCGTCAAGTTTGGGACACGGCCCTATGCGCCGCCCGAGCAGTATGGGTTTGGGCAGACGAGCGTGCGAAGCGACGTCTACGCACTTGGCGCCCTGTTGTTCTTCTGCTTGACGGGAGTCGACCCTAAACCAGGGCTCGACATGCGCGAGCAATGCGAGGCGCGCGGCATTCCCACTCCACTTGCCGATGCCGTCTGCATGTCGATGGCGCTCGATCCGGCCAAGCGTTTTGCGAGCGCGGAAGCGTTGGGACGGGCGACGCGCGCGGCATACGATCTAAGTCGCCCCGTGCGGCCTCCTGCGCCTGCGCCTGTCCGTACTCCGGCCTCGGAGACGGTGTTGACGCCCCAAGGGCTCCAGAACCCCACAGGGCTTCCTAGGCCTGCCGCCTCCGCTGCATGCGGTCTGCTCTCTCGCGTTCCGGAGTCTCTGGGGCGTATTTGGAATACGCTCGTCTGCTTCTCGCTGCTTGTGTTCTTTGCCGGAAGTCACTTTGCCGTCTTTCACCCCACGGGAGCAAACCAAAGCTACCCGACGTGGCTTCTCATAATCGAGTATTTTTTCTTTGTCGATGGCCTTATGGTGCTTATGCATTTTGCGCTGCTCGATAAGCGCCGTCTTCGTCGGCGATTCGCACTGCTCGACAGCTATCGCGGCAAGAAACTCGCGAAGCTCTGGCTCAAGGCATTGGGTGTGCTGCTCCTATGCATGATCGTCATAGTCGCGGTTGCCAATGCGACCGGCGTCGTCGATACCTCCGCTACCTAAAAGAAAAGGGCCCCATTGGGGCCCTTTGCAGTTGCACTTAGATGCGGTTCATCTGAGCGGCGACTTTGTTGTACCAGTCCTGCCACGTGGGCGGGCAGTACTTTTTGGCCGCAGCCGGGGTAAGGGTGGAACCGTAGTTGGCGCCCAGATAGGCAACGTGAGCGGAGATGCCCTCGCTCCAGCTGCCAAAGCTGCGCCAACCGCCGCCGCGTGCACTCCAGCCCCAGGCGTTGTAAGAATTGGCGCAATAAGCACCCTTGGTGCTCTCGATGCAGGCGATGGCGGGGGACCAACGGGGGTCGACACCGGTATTCCAAGCGGCGACGGCAAAGTTATAGCCCTGGCCTGCCATGGGGGAGCCGGCGAGATAATTGTCGATGCGGCTCGTCCACTCATTAATGAACGAATCGTAATCGGAGCTACCGGTATTGGCGTTGTTCACCGTGGTGTCGATGGTGGTGTTGGTGTTGGTGGCCTGGCTGCTGGAATTGCTGCCGCTTACGCCCTCGCCCGAGAGCTTCTCGGCGGCAGCGGCCTTATCGGCCTCAAGCTTGGCAAGCTCGGCGGCATTTTCCTGCTCGGCTTTTGCCTGTGCCTCGCTGCGGAGCTGCTGGGCCTGCGCCAGCGCATCCTCGGCGTTTTTCTGCTCCGCCTCAAGCTGAGACTTGGCCTGCTGGAGCTCGGCCTTGTTCTGCTCGAGTTCGGTTTGCATGTTATTGAGCTCTTCGATCTCGTCGACGCTCGAGCTCGTGATCTGGTTGGTGTATTTGCAGGTCGTGATGAACTCACCCAGGCTCTGCGCGTTGACCAGGAAGCTCACGATGGGATTGGTGCCCTTCTGATACTTGTACAGATCGCGCATGGCAGAGCTTGCCTTGGCCTGCTGCTCGGGAAGCTTAGCCTCGATTTCCTCGATGCTTGCCTCATTGGAGTCAATCTGCTTTTGCAGGTCATCGAGTTTGGTGCGGGCGTCGTTGTAGGCGCTCGTGGCGGCTTCGATCTTCTGCTGGGCTGCGGAAAGCTGGTCCTGCGTTGCCTGCGAGGCGGCATACGCCGCAACGGGGGAGAGCATCGGCGTGGCCGTCAGCGCAACGGCGAGCGCGGCGCTCGTGATGATACGAGCCGGCTTCGACGCAATGAGCGCTGCGGTGCGATGATTCGAATGCTGCATCCATTCCCTCTGCAATCAATCGTAGGTTATGGTTCGAACGGTATTCTACTACTGCTTTCGACCTCAACTTGAACCTTAAAGGTTCCAAAGGGTCAAGTTGAACTTGAGACTTTGGCTTTGACCTGCAGTTATGATGAATTGTTGAGAAACCATAGAGTTCAACTTTAACGTTACGGCACCCTGTTTCAACGGGATTCTTGGCTGTAAAAGCTACTTCAACGTGGGGTTTTGCAGCTACAGGGTTCCTTCGCGACGAGCCTGCTCCACCTCTTTGAGTGCGTCGGCGGGAGTGAAGGAACAGGTGCCATTGCCGAGCTTGACCACCTGTATGTCGTCGCCGGTATGGGCTTCTCCGCCTTGTAGCACCACGCCGAAAATGCCCTCGTGGGGAAAGATACAGTCGCCGGCGAGATAGTAGATGGCACAGCGGGTGTGGCAGACCTTGCCGATCTGACTGATTTCGACCAGGACATCGTTGCCAAGCTTGAGCTGTGTGCCCAAGGGGAGCGAGAGCAGGTTGATGCCCCGGGTTGTGAAGTTCTCTCCGAAGTCACCCTTGCGCACATCGAGTCCGCGCGTCTGCGCCGTCTGGATGGACTCTGCGGCCAAAAAGGAAACCTGACGGTGCCAATGCCCGGCGTGTGCGTCGGAGGCGAGGCCAAATTGCTCTATAACGGTGTCGTGTCCATCGGCGACGGGCGACTTGCGCGTGCCCTTGTGTGCCGACGTGTTGATCGAGACGATGCGGGCGGGTCCGTTGTAGGCGTCGTTTGCCGTGCACAGGGGAGCGGTCGCTTTCGCACGTTCCGCCAGCTCGCGCCTCGCGGCATTGAGGATGGGATTATCGGTCGGATGGTCTTGGGGCACGTGTGCGCCTTTCGCTCGAAGATGTCAATACGCTGAATCCTACAACAACGGTAGGTTCATTGCCCATTGTCATACAACGGTGGGCGCCGTCTTCGTGCTGGACGATTGCGTCGATTGCCATAGATACGGTGGAGCTTTGGGCGCCGGCGGCTTGGCACGCTAGAATGAATCAGTTGCGCAAAGACCGCCCGTTGTGTGGGCAGTTCATGATAGGAAGTTTCCATGGCATTGCAGTTTACAGAGCGCGAGTTCATTCCCGTGCTACTCGGTGGCGACATCAACGCCTATTCGGTGGCGCGCGCCTTCTACGAGGAGTACCAGGTCAAGAGTCTGGTTTTTGGCAAGTATCAGACGGGTCCCGCGTACCGCAGCCAGATTATCGACTACACGCCCAACGTGGATATCGACACCATGCCCGTGATGCTCAAAACCGTCAACGGCATTGCCCAAGCGCATGCCGATAAGACGATTGTCCTTGTGGGCTGTGGCGATAACTATGTTGCCCTCGTGGCTCAGGCCAAGGATGCCCATGAGCTGGCGGATAACATCGTCGCTCCCTACGCGCCCTACAGCATGCTCGAGCAGTGCCAGAAGAAGGAGATCTTCTACGAGCTGTGCGAGAAGCATGGCGTGCCCTATCCGCACACGTTTACCTTTACCAAGGCGATGCTCAATGCCCAGGGTGAGGCGCCTGCCGAAGTGCTCGACCAGATCGATTTTCCTTACCCGATGATTCTGAAGCCTTCTGACGGCATCATGTGGTGGCAGCATGAGTTCGAGGGCCAGAAGAAGGCCTATGAGATTGCCGACCGCGCCGAGCTGGAACAGGTCATTCGCGATTCGTATGCCAGCGGCTACACCGACGATCTGATCTTGCAGGATCGCGTGCCCGGCAACGATGAGTACATGCGCGTGCTCACCAGCTATTCCGACCGCAACGGTAAGGTCCGCATGATGTGCCTGGGCCATGTGCTGCTCGAGGAGCATCAGCCCCACGGTGTCGGCAACCATGCCTGTATCATTACCGAGCCCAACGACGAGCTCATGGGCGGCGTGCGCAAGTTGCTCGAGGACCTTCACTTTGTGGGCTATTCCAACTTTGACGTTAAGTACGACGAGCGCGACGGCTCGTTTAAGTTCTTCGATTTCAACACGCGCCAGGGCCGCAGCAACTACTACGTTACCAACAGCGGCTTTAACGTTGCCAAGTATGTGGTGGACGAGTATGTGTTCAACCGCCCGTTTGAGCCGGAGTTTGTGACGGCTCAGGACGAGGCCCTGTGGATGGTCGTCCCCATGGGCGTCGTCGACAAGTACGTCAAGGATCCCGAGCTGCGCGCTAAGGTGCATCGCCTGGACAAGGAAGGCAAGGGCGCCGACCCTTCGTTTATGAAGGGCGACTTTGTCTTTAACCGCTGGCTGCGCATGTGGCACACCAAGCTGCGCCACTTTAAGCTGTTCAAGACGTATTACAAGTAGATGAGCGCGGCGCCCGTCCGGTTTGCATCGGGCGGGCGCGGGTATGATACGCGCAATTGCGCAAGCGTCACCAAGGAGGCGGCGATGGAAAAGCTGGGAGTTATCGGCGGCATGGGCGCCGAGGCCACGTCGTATTACTACGACCAGGTGGTGCGTCATACGGCTGCTGCCTGCGATCAGGAACATATCGACATGGTGGTGCTCTCCAAGTCGACCATGCCCGACCGCACGTTGGCCATTAAGACCGGCGAGCATGCCAAGCTGCTGGCGACCATGAAAGAGTGTGCCCAGGCACTCGAGTCGCTGGGCTGTGCACACATTGCCATTCCCTGCAACACGTCACACTACTTCTATGACCAGATCCAGTCGTTTACGAAGGTGCCGATTATCCACATGCCGCGTGAGTCGGTGCGCTATGCTCTGGCCGGTGCGGTGATGGGGGAGTGCGAGTTCGACCCCAACCTGAGTATGCCGGCCGAGCCGGTGCACAAGATTGGCATCATGGGCACCGACGGAACCGTGGGCGCGGGTGTCTACGGCCGCGAATGTAAGGCTGCGGGTGTTGAGGTCGTCTATCCCAGCGAGAAACGTCAGAACGATGTGATGTCCCTTATCTACGATGATGTGAAGGCCGGACGTGAGCCCGATATGGATAAGTTCGACCGCGTGATGTGGGAGTTCGCCCGTAGCGGCTGCGACCGCGTCATTCTGGCCTGCACCGAGCTCTCGGTGCTGCAAAAGTACCGAGAGATGCCCGAGATCACCCTCGACGCCATGGATGTCCTGGTGCGCGAATCCATCATCCGCAGCGGCGCCCCCTACCGCCTCTAGCTTCCGACCTGTCAAAAAGGGACAGGTTAATTTTGGTAGGTTTTATCTGGTGAAACAGTAAAGGCCTCGGCTCGTTTGGTGCGAGCCGAGGCCTTTTGCGTTGGGCGGTTGCTGTCGGTGGTGAACTAGAACAGGAAGCCGATGGCGATAAGGGCGATGCTGGTGATAAGTACGGCGATATCCAGGCCTTTGATGGGGTAGCGCTTATACGAGCTCGCGCGCGTGCGCAGGTAGAAGCCGCGCTGCTCGGCGGCAAGCGCGGTGGCATCGGTCTTGCCCACGCTCGAGATAAGTAGTGGCACGCACAGCGGCAGCATAAGCTTGAGTTTCTTGACGGGATTCTTAGTGTCGTATTCGACGCCGCGTGCAGTCTGTGCCTCCATGATGGCGTTCATTTCCTGGCCAAATACCGGCACAAAGCGCAGTGCCGTGGTAAAGGTGAAGGCATAGCGATATGGCACGTGCAGCACCTCGACGCAGGCGTTGGCGAGGTCGTTGAGCTTGGTCACCATAAGCATGAGGATGAGTGGCAGCGCCACGCCCAACAGGCGTAGGCAGGCCTTCGATCCGGTAATGAGGCCCGTGTCGGTGATAAAGCCCCACACCATGTTGCCGTCGCGCATAAAGGCAAGCTGAAGCACCAGCATGATGAGCGCGAGCGGAATCAGCAGCTTGAGCAGTGCGAGCAGACGGTCGGCGACGCTGGCGTAGGCGCCCAGTGCAAGGGTGAGCGCCAAAAAGCCCAACAGCGCCACGTAGGTGTCGGACAGGAAGATGCCGATGATGATGGCGGCGGCAAGGCCCAGTTTGACGACCGGGTTCAAGCGGTGCAGCAGTGTATCGCCCGGCATATAGTCGATGACGTTAACCACGGTGGACCATCCCCTCGGTAATGCGAACGATATCAGTGACCTCGCTCACCTGTGCAAAGGCGGGAGAGACGGAGGATGCCAGACGACGAGAAAGCTCTATGACCTGGGGCGGCTCAACGTAGGCGCGCTGCATGAGCTCGATGTCCGAGAACAGCTCGTGCGTGCGGCCGCGCTCGAGGATGCGGCCGTCGGCCATTACCACAATGCGCTCGGCAAAGTCGGAGACGACTTCCATGTCGTGGCAGACCATGATTACAGCGCAGCCGCGCTCGGCCATGGTGCGCACCGTTTCCATCACGGTCATGCACTCGCGGTAGTCAAGGCCGCTCGTGGGCTCGTCGAGCACCACGATTTTGGGCTCTACGACCACGACGGAGGCGAGTGCCACCATCTGGCGCTGACCGCGCGAGAGCGAGAAGGGCGCCTCGTCGGCCGGCAAGCCAAAGCGGTCGATGACGAGCTGGGCGCGACGCAGCGCCTCGGCGCGGTCGATGCCGGCAAGCTCCAGGCCAAAGGCGACCTCGTCGAGCACGGTGTCCTTGCAGATCTGGCGGTCGGGGTTTTGGAAGAGGGTTGCGACTTCGCGGGCGATGCGGCTCGTGGGAACGGCTGCGGTATCCAGTCCCGTGACGCGCACGCTGCCCGAGGCGGGCTTAAGCAGGCCTGTGAGCAGCTTGGTGAGCGTGGTCTTGCCGGCGCCGTTTTGACCGACGATGCCCACGAGCTCGCCGGGATAGAGGGTCAGGTTGAGGTCGTGGACGGCGGCGCCGCCATTGAGATAGGCAAACTCAACGTGATCGAAGGTGAGCACGGGCTCGGCGTCCTTGGCGCGCGGGCGCAACGACGGTGCGTGCGGTGAGCCGGCGGGTGCCTGAGTGTCGCTGCTTGCGTGTGCGGGGTCGACGATGCCCGTAATCAGGCGCTCAGCCTCATCAACATCCAAACAGGGAGTGCCGCTGGCCAGGCCATCGGCCTCGAGGCTGTTGAAAATGCGCGTGACACGCGGGCAATCGACGCCGATGGCGCGGAGCTCATCGGTGTGCGCGAAGACCTCATGCGGCTCGCCCTGTAGCGCGATTTCGCCATGATTGAGCACCAGCACGCGGTTACAGTACTCCGAAAGCAGGGCGACTTTTTGCTCAACGACGACGATGGTGATGCCGAGTGCGCGGTTGGCCTCGCGTAGGGTCTCGAAGACCAGCGTGGAGCTGGCGGGGTCGAGCGCCGCGGTGGGTTCGTCGAGCACGAGCACACGCGGACGCATAGCGAGGATGGCGGCGATGGCAACCTTTTGCTTTTGGCCGCCCGAAAGCGTGGCGATCTTGCGGTCGCGCAGGTCGCTGATACCGACGGTCTCGAGCGTCTCGCTCACACGTTGCTCGATCTGGTCGTGCGGAACGCCAAAGTTCTCCAGGCCAAAAAGCATCTCGTCCTCGACGACCGAGGCGACCATTTGCGTGTCGATGTCCTGCAACACGCTGCCGACGATCTGCGATACATCGGTGAGCGAAACTTCACAGGTGTCGTTGCCGTCGACAGTGACGGAGCCAAAGAACGTGCCAGTGTAATGGTGGGGTACGGCTCCCGACAGGCAGGCGGCAAGTGTGGACTTGCCGGCGCCCGAAGGCCCGATAATGCCGATAAAATCTCCCCTGTTCACGCCGAGCGAGATATGCTTAAGCGCCTGCTCGGTCTGCGTGCCATAGGAGAACGAGACATCGTCGACGTTGATGATCGTTTCCATGGATACCTTTCATAGTCATCGGGGACGTTCTTACATGACTAGTCGTTTAAGAACGTCCCCAAAAGCTAGCCGTTTGGGACAGTCTTTACCGATGGGGCACTGTGGGTTAGTTGAGCTTCAGGGCCTTCTGGATGGGCAGATAGAGGGCGCCGACCAGAATGGCGTTAAAGACGGCGGTCATGGCGACGACGGGCAGCATGGCGGCGGCGAGCTCGCCGACCACGCCGAGCATGGCCATCTTGATGATCATGAAGATGACGCCGGAGACAAAGGTGGTCAGGAAGGTTGCGACAATGGCGATGGCGGGCTTGACCTGACCGTTCTTGCCAGCGGCGTTGACGATGCCGGCCATGAGCATGGCGGCGATGCCCTCGGCGGCAAAATCGACGAACGGCGAAGTGGTGGTGATCTGGATCACGGCAGCCGAGATGAGGCCAATAACGAGCGCCTGGCCGATGTTGGGGCGAACGACCAGGATGGTGAGGCAGAAGGCCGAGATGATGAACTCGGGGCTGATCATGCCGCCCGAGATGCCCGAGATGGCCTTGCCGACGGTGAAGTTGAGGATGAAGCCGGCGGCGAGCAGGATGGCAAGCAGGACGAGGGCGCGGACATCGAGTTTGCCGCGGTCGGCGGTCTGGACGGTGCGGGGCTGGGTGGCGGCGGTGTTCTGAGACATGGTGAAAATCCTTTCGGAAGGGGAGTGCAAGAGAAAAGCGGAGGCGCGTGATGCGAATGCGATCGGGCTCGAGATAGAAAAAGGCCCCCGGTCGAAACCGGAGGCCTTCCAATCACCTAGAGCGCAAAAACAGGCGTGAGGGACTCACTGTCGACCGATCGTATTCGCATCACGCCACCACCAGTTGTTGAGAGACTTCATCGTGTTCTTCATGTTGGTGGCTCCTTTCGTGATGCCGTGGCGCGGTCGCACCTAGTTGCTGTTGCGCTGCACTATAGCACAGCAAAGTGTGTGCGGGGAAATCTTTTTTGAAAAGATTTCAGGCGGGTTTCCCGCCGGTCAAAAGAGCGGGCTAAGCGGGCGAGGCTGCCATTGCTGCCTTGCCCGCTCAGCTAAGACGTTACTCCTTATTGCGACGGTAGAGGAAGTAACCGCCCGCGGAGATGACGGCAACGCCAGCGATGGCGAATGCAGCCACCACGCGGCCATCAAAACGATCGCCAGTGGTGGGCAGGCCGCCCTTGGTGTTCGTCTTGTTGGTGGTTACCGTGGTCGTGGTGTCCGACTTTCCAGGCTTCTCGGGCTTGGTGGTGGGCTGCTCGGGCTTAGCGGGCTGCTCGGGGGTACCGGGCTGCTCAGGAGTACCAGGCTGCTCGGGAGTGCCAGGCTGATCCGGGGTTACCGGGTCGGTGGCAAGAGCGTCTTTGGCGTAGGTGATGGACACCTTGAGGCCGTTGGTCTCGGTGTCCAGGTCGCTCGGGGTGAAGGGCTGGTCGAAGTTTTCGGCCTTCTGATAGGCGCGCATCTCCTGGAGCAGTGCCTTGCACTTCTTGTAGGTGTTCTCGGTAGCAGCCTTGCCGGCCTTGTTGGCCAGGGCAGTGCGGCCCTCGGTGGTCGTCTTGGCCAGCATGGCGGTGTCGACTTCCTTGTTCTGCTCGATGAGCTCGTTCTGGAGCGCATCGAGGTAGGCACGGACGCTGATACCAAGGGTGTCAGGGTTCTCAAAGCAGAGCGAGCTGATGTCCATGAGGACGTAGTTGATTGAGTTCTCGGGCTCCTCGTTGTACACGACGTCAGTCTGTTTGCAGTGATCGAAGGAGACGGTCTGATCGCTGAAGTACGGGCTGACCTCAGTTATCAGAGCGGAGTACAACGGGATGGCGACGGAGTACGCGGCGCGGGAGAGCATTTCCCACTGGATGGTAGCGACTTCGGGGTCATACCCGCGACGAATCTGGAAGAGGTTGATCTCGGTGTTGCGCTCGCTGCCGATGCAATAAACACCATCAGTGTTCGCGTTGAGGCCAGGGACGTTCTCGCCGCGGTTGCCGAAGGCGCGAATCAACTCGAAAGTGCTCCAACCAGACTTGCCAGGCTTGAAGAACAGGGGCTGGATTTCGCTGACCATGGCTCCCTTTTGGTCAGGTTTTCCTTTCTCCTTTACTGTGATAATGTCGTAATCTGTGCCTTTGGTCAGCTGACTACCAAAATAATCGCGGCCTTGCACATAGCGGGACCACTGGTTTACGCCGGAATCGGCGAGGCTTTCGCCATACGTTTGGGCGACATCGAATTTGCCGTCAGCGGAGTATTTGGCGAAACCCTTTTCTTCGGGCATGGATTGGATCTTTTCAGAGTGGAGGCAATTCTCGGTGTCATTGAGGTCGACATCGTAGTTGAGGCTCCCGATATTAGGGTTGAGCGACGCGACGTCGTCAGCGAGCTTCATGGCGATCCACTGATGGGCGGAAAGTGTGGCGAACAGCCAGGTCTCGTTGTTGTCGGCGATGATGATCTGGTCGTTGGTGCAGACGCCTTGATCATCGATCAGGCTGCCGAGGAGCTCGACGCCCTCGCGGGCCGTGGCGCTCTCGCCCAGGATGATGCTGCCGTAACTGTACTCGCCCAGACCCACTTCCTCATCGATGAGGTCTGCTGCAGCGGCCTCCTCGTTATAGGAGGTGCTTAGCGTGGCGGAGCAGGAGACGCCCTTCTCGTTGATGCCGGCCTCGGAGTAGGCGTCGGTGCGACCCATCCAGTTGGAGGGGTGGTCGCGTACATAGCTGTAGCGATAGGTAGGCTTGTTCGAAGTGTATTCAAAAGCAGATTCAATCGAGCTGTACTTAAAGCCAGGTTCGTGGGCAGGTTCGATGCCGTAGTGCTTAAGATAGCGCTTGCCAAAGTCCTCGGCGCGGCCGTAGTACGTGTTGCCGTCCGCCGTGAGCTTGCCGCCCATGTAGATCTGCGTGCAGGCGAGCGCAGACGTCGGCATGGACATGATGGTTGCAGCTCCAAAGGCGAGGCCTATGCCTAGCTTCTTGAGCGCGTTGACGGGGTGAGTTTTCCTCATTTTCCCTCCCAGCGTGCGAAAGCCCTCTGTCGCCAGAGGTCTTCAGCCAATAAAGAC
>CABQLK010000054.1 GCA_902465015.1 uncultured Collinsella sp. | reverse complement strand
GAAAGGAGGTTCCTTGATTCCCAAATACGAGGCGATAGCTGCAGATATTCGTCGCACTATCGATGATGGCGCTCTTAAACCGGGCGACAAGCTTCCCACCGTCGTTGAGTTCTGTGAGCTCTATAGCGTTTCCAAAATCACCGTCAAACGAGCGATTGAGCAGATCACCGAGGAAGGCCTTATTTCCAGCCGGCGCGGATCGGGCACCTACGTCAAGGACACGGCGGGGCTTCCCGGCCAGGTGTTTTTTCAAGGCAAGAACGACCGTGCCCAAGGCTTTTCGTACGAGCATCGCGGGGAGAAAGTGACCTCGGTGGTCTACGATTTCTCGATCGTCAATCCACCGGCAGAGGTTGCGACCCAGCTGGGAATGGCCGAGGATGACTTCGCCTATCACATCGTGCGCGTGCGCCAGGTCGACGAGAAGCCCATCGTCATCGAGTACACCTATATGCCGCTCGAACTGATCCCGGGCCTTAAAAAGAAGGACCTGTACGGATCGGTCTACGGCTTTATCCGCGAGCAATGCGGGCTGAAGATTTCGAGCTTCCATCGCACCATCCGCGCCGTGGCGGCAACCGAGGAAGAAGCCGAGCGCCTGGATACCAAACCCGGCTCTCCCCTGCTCGAACTCAACCAGATTGGCTTCTTGGATAGCGGCACCGCGTTTGAATATTCTATCTCGCACAACGTAGGCGACCGCTTTGAGCTGCACAACGTAACGCTGGCCTAGTTTTGTAATCCGGTGGGTGCTCGTTTTGAGCTGTCTTACGCGGCACCCGCACAACCTTATGGGAGTATGCACATGTCCGATTTGATTAAACTCACGCCGATCTTCCACGAGAAGATCTGGGGCGGCCGCCAGTTGGAGACCGTGTTTGGCTACGACATTCCCGAGGGTCCCATCGGTGAGTGCTGGGCCATCTCGGCCCATCCCAACGGCGACTGCCAGATTGCGGAGGGACCGTACGCCGGCCACACGCTGTCGTGGCTGTGGGCCGAGCACCGCGAGCTCTTTGGCAACTGCGAGGGCAAGGAGTTCCCGCTGCTCATCAAGATTCTGGACGCCAAGGACGACCTTTCGATCCAGATTCATCCCAACGACGAGTACGCCGCCAAGCACGAGAACGGCAGCCTGGGCAAAACCGAGTGCTGGTATGTACTGGACTGCGAGCCCGGTGCCACGATCATCGTCGGCCAGCGCGCGCACGACCGCGCCGAGGCCGCGCAGATGATCGAGGGGGGCCGTTGGGACGAGATGCTCAACGTGCTGCCGATTCACAAGGGAGACTTTTTCCAGATCGACTCCGGCACCGTTCACGCCATCAAGACCGGCACGCTGATTCTGGAGACGCAGCAGTCGAGCGACGTGACATATCGCCTGTACGACTACGACCGCCCCGGCACCGACGGAAAGCTGCGCCCGCTGCACATTGAGCAGAGCCTCGACTGCATCGACTTTGATGCTCAGGCTCCGACCGACGGCACGGTGACCGCGCCCGAGGTGGACGGCGTGACCGAGCTCGAGTCCAACCCCTGCTACACCGTCGATCGCGTGCGCGCCAACGGCAGCAAGACCCTCGACCAGCGCTGGCCCTTCATGTGCCTGTCGGTCATCGACGGCGAAGGCACCGTCTGCGGCGGCCCCGTCCACAAGGGAAGCCACCTGCTGGCCCCGAGCACCGTCAGCTCCATCGACCTCGAAGGCAAGATGGAACTGATCATCAGCCACCTCTAGTTCGCACCAACAACCCAAACGCAACAAGGGGCTCCCCCGTTCACCAACGGGGGAGCCCCTTGTCCATATATATCAGCCCACCCGGCTCTCCAGACCAAAAAGCGAACGAGCAAAGCAACGCTCGTCTAGCAACGTTACCCAAGGACCTGGGCGGGCGTATGGGGCAACATCGATCGCGAGTTCCGCACGCAAAGGAGGCCACTTAATGTGCTCTCCGTCTTGCGCAGGACTGCCCGAGCAGGCGATGTTGCCCCATACGCCCGCCCAGGTCCGCCGGGATCACGACAGCTTGACGATCGGTGCAAAACCTTTCATTAGCTTTTTGGTCTGGCCGGTCTTTTCGAATTGAACCTCGATCATGTCTCCGGCGACCGAGATTACGGTACCCGTACCAAAGGTCTTGTGGCTTACAGTATCGCCTGCGGCAAAGTCCTGTGATGCGCTAGCACGATCGACCTTGCGCTCCACCGTCGGGGACACCTTGGACGACGGCTTTTTAGCTCGCGGCGCGCCTGAGCCAAAGGTCGAGGCAACACGGCCGGCGTCGGGCGAGACCCCACGATGGCGCTCGGTCCCGTAACTGCTGCCGCCAAAGAAATCGTCAAAGCTCGATCCGCCGCGCGAACCGGAACCGCCGGTCGAGCGCGTATGCGAGCCAAACACCTTGCCGCCGTACATATCCGAGCCCATGCCCGAGCCAAAGGTGCCGTGACGGTCGCCGCGCTTCTCCCAGCCCGTGCCCTCAAAACCGGCAGAACCGATGCCGCTAAACTCGATATCCTCAAACGGAATCTCGTTGAGGAAGCGCGAGCGCGGGTTGGCAGAGGTCGAGCCGTAGGTGCGACGCGTGGCCGCATAGGTCAGGAACAGGCGCTTGCGAGCACGCGTGATGGCGACGTAGGCCAAGCGACGCTCCTCCTCGAGCTTGCCCGGATCGTCACTACCGCCAAAGTCGTGCACGTGCGGGAAGATACCCTCCTCCATGCCGGCCACGAACACCGCCGGGAACTCCAGGCCCTTGGCGGAGTGGATGGTCATCATGGTAATGGCATGCGTCTCGCCGGCCAGGGAATCCAAGTCGGAGCGCAGGGCCAGCCACTCCATGAGCGCCGGCAGCGCCTTACAGGTGAGCGGACCGTAGGTGCGCTCGATCTCGTCGGCATGCACGGCACCCGCCGGCATCTCCGTCGGCGCGGCATACGCGTTGCCCGCGATGGCGGCGGCCAGGGCATCCTGCGGAGACAGCGCCGGAGCGGCCAAGCTATCGAGCGGATTGGAGCCCGCGGCGTCACGCGCGCCAACGAGCGCCTCAAACGAGGATACCGGGGCAGATGGCCCCGGTTCGGGCGCAGGCGCGCTCACCACGACAGGCTCGGGCTCGGCGCTAGCAGGCACATCGGCAACACCGGCAGCGCGCAGCTCTTCCAAGCTCTCGAGCGTACCTTCGATATCCTCGTGCGTCTCCTCAAATTCGGCGGCGACGCCCAGGAATTCCTGGATGTTCTCGGCGCGGCTCTCGGACTCCATGGTGCCCTCGGCGCGGAAAGCCTGCAGCAGGCCCGTCTTATCGACGATCATCTCGACGACGTCCTTGAGCTCGCCGTCCATGCGGCGACCCTCGCGCACCAGCGCCACAAAGCTCGACAGGCCGTTGCGCACCTTGGCGCTAAACATGCCCGTCTCGGCTGTTGCGATCTCACAAGCCTGGAAGAACGAACAACGGTTGTCGCGCGCCAGCTGCTCGATCTTTTGGATCGAGGTGGAGCCGATGCCGCGGCGCGGCGTGTTGATGACGCGCTTGACGCTCATCTCGTCGGCCGGGTTCACAATCATCTTGAGGTAAGCCATGACGTCGCGGATCTCGGCACGGTCGAAGAATCGCGTGCCGCCCACGATCTTGTAGGGCACGCCCGCGCGCAGGAACATATCTTCGAGAATACGCGACTGGGCGTTGGTGCGGTAGAACACGGCGATGTCGTCGTAGCTCGTGCCCTTGGAATGCAGCTTTTCGATCTCGCCAGCAATCCAGCGGCCCTCGTCGCGCTCATCGCTTGCCTGGAAGGCCTGAATCTTCTCGCCGTCGCCCTCGGCCGTAAACAGGCGCTTGTCCTTGCGCTGCGAGTTATGGCGAACAACGGCATTGGCGGCGCTCAGGATATGACCCGTGGAGCGATAGTTCTGCTCCAGCTTGACGGTCTTGCAGTTTTTAAAGTCCTTCTCAAAGTCCAGGATGTTGGTGATGTCGGCGCCGCGCCAGCTATAAATGGACTGGTCATCGTCGCCCACGACCATGAGGTTTTGGTACTTGGCGGCCAGCAGGTTGGCGATCTCGTACTGGACGTGGTTGGTGTCCTGATACTCGTCGACGCTAATGTAGCGGAAACGCTCTTGGTACTTATCGAGCACCTCGGGGCGGGTGCGCAGCAGCTCGAGCGTGCGCACGAGCAGGTCGTCGAAGTCCATCGCGTTGGCGGCGCGCAGGCGGCGTTCCAGCTCCAGGTAGACCTGCGCGGCCTTTTTGTCGTTGGGGCTGTCGGCGGATTTGAGCATGTCCTCGGGGCCGATCATGGCGTTTTTGGCCGAACTGATCTTGCTGCGGATCATATTGATGGGGAATTGCTTTTGCTCGATACCGAGCGCCTGCATAATATCGCGCACCATGCGCTTGGAATCGTCGTCATCGTAGATGGTGAACTGACCGGTGTAGCCCAGCAGGTCGGCGTCCTCGCGCAGCATACGCACGCACATGGCATGGAAGGTGCACACCCACATGCCACGGGTGCCGCTGGGAATGAGTGCCGCCAGACGCTCACGCATCTCGGCCGCGGCCTTGTTGGTAAACGTGATGGCAAGAATCTGCCAGGGCTTAACGCCCAGGTCGCCGAGCATATGCGCGATGCGGAAGGTCAGGACGCGGGTCTTGCCCGAGCCGGCGCCGGCAAGGACCAGCAGCGGGCCCTCGGTGGTCAGGACCGCCTCGCGCTGGGCGGGATTAAGGCTGTCGATGTCGACGAGCGGCTTGGCGGGCTTGGGCGCCGGCGCGGGAGCGTCGTAGATGTCGAGCGGAACGAGCTCGGGCTCCGGCGCAGCAGGGGTGGTGTATGCATCGAGCGGCACGGGTTCCGGCGCGGGCGGCACGGGTACCGCGGTGTTCTTTTCCCAGGGCAAGGGCTGGGTCATGGGCGACTCCTCATCTGACGGACGGCGCGCCTGCGGGCGGCGCCATAGTTTGAGCCGTACCAGTATACCGAGCCGCGCGGACACCGACGCAAATCACACCACGACTCCGTGCGCCACCGTCAGGCCCGCCCCAGCGGATTTGGTGCAATGGGGTCAGGTTACTTTGCACCAATCTATTGACAATCACGAAACCGCCGATGTCATGACAGCAGCAGCGAGCGGCGGCCAGGGCGAACAAATTGGCATGAAAAAGGGGGCAGCATAGACCTTTTGGTCATGCCACCCCCTTTGAATGACAAGTTGTCGCCCCGGCCGCCGCGCAGCGTCGACTAAGTTAGAGGCCGAGCATCGGCTCCAGAACGAAGAAATATGCGAGCACTACGATGCCCAGGATGATGCGGTAAACACCGAAGCACTTAAAGTCGTGACGGCGGACGAAGCCCATGAGCCACTTGATGGCGATGAGCGAAACCACAAAGGCCACAACGCAGCCCACGCCCAAGATAGCGACCTCGTTGGCGCCGAACGTGCCGCCCTTGATGAAGTATTTGACCAGCTTGAGTGCACTCGCGCCAAACATGACAGGGATGGCCAGGAAGAACGTAAACTTGGACGCCACCGAACGCGTACAGCCCAAAAGCAGGCCGCCGATGATGGTAGAACCGGAGCGAGACGTACCAGGCACCAGCGAAAGCACCTGGAAGCAGCCGATACCCAGCGCAGTCTTCCAGCTCAGGTCCTCGAGCGTGGCGATGGAGCCAAAGTCCAGATTCTCGTCATCGTCCTCATCCTCAGCGGTAGCCGCGGCGGGCACCGCAAAGTGCGCACCGGCGGGACGTCCACCCGACACCACAGCACGCGAACCAAACGAACCGGCAACGGCCATTTCCTCGCGCTTGCTCGCGCGCCAGTTCTCGATCACGATAAACAGCACGCCGTACACAATGAGCGCCAGCGCCACGACGGGAGCATTGTAGAAATGCTCCTCCATCCAGTCGTTAAGCGGCAGACCGATCGCCGCAGCGGGAATGCAGCCGAGCACAATCTTGCCCCACAGTACCCAGGTGTCGCGACGGCCCTCCTTGCCCTTGCTGGACGAGAACGGATTGAGCTCATGGAAGAACAGGACGCAGACGGCCAAAATGGCGCCAAGCTGAATCACGACCAGGAACATATTCCAGAACGTCTCGCTCACGTTCATCTTGACGAACTCGTCCACCAAGATCATGTGACCGGTCGACGAGACGGGCAGCCATTCGGTGATGCCCTCGACCAGGCCCATGAAGGCAGATTTTAGAAGCTCGATAATATCCAAAGGGACCCCCTCGTTAGACACCCGCCGGTAGATGTTCTGAGGACGATGCGGGCGATGTCCCATTATCAACCGTTGGCGGTGCGACCGCGCCTACCCTTACCAAAAAACTCGCCCGTTCACAGAATTGCGAGCAGTCAAACCGAAATCCTTGGGTATAACTGCAACAAGATAAAGTGTCCGGCGGCCAACGCGCCCGCGCCCGCCCGACGCACGAGCCCCGCGCCCGTGCGATAGACCAAGGAGGAAACCATGAACGAGGGCTACACCAAGGTATTTGTTTCACTCGACGGTACTGAGCAGCAGGATTTTGTGCTCGCACGCGCCATCAAGGTCGCCGCGAACAACGGCGCCAAGCTAATCATCGGCCACGTTATCGATTCCACGGCGCTCGAGAGCGCCGGTTCCTATCCGGTCGATCTGGTCAATGGCCTAGAGGAGGCATTTAAGAACTCTATCGCCAAGCAGCTCGAAGAGGCCAAGGCCAATCCCGACATTCCCGAGGTCGAGGTCATGATTCGCGCCGGCCGCATTCGCGAGACGCTCAAGGACGAGATGCTCGACGTGGTTAAGCCCGACCTGGTGCTCTGCGGCGCACGCGGCCTGTCCTCGATCAAGTATGCGCTGCTGGGTTCGATTTCGACGTTCCTACTGCGCAATACGGACTGCGACATTCTGGTCGTGAAGTAGGTTCCTTCCCGCCGGCGCAAGGCCTGCGGGGTTATCACGCCGACGTCCTCGCCGCTTCGCGGCTGCGGGATGTCGGCTTTGATAACCCCTCCCGGCCCTGCGCCTTCGTCACCGTACTTCAGCGAGTTGTCTGATTGAAAAATAGCGTGCCGCCCCGTTTGGGGCGGCACGTTTTGTTCGAGGCGGACATCTGCCGTGTGCGTTACTCGAAGTATTGAAACTTGTTGGTTGAGAAGGCAAACGTGACGACAAAGCCTTCGCCGAGCTCGGATGCCGCGGTGACGTCGATGCCCATCTTGGAGCACAGGCGCGCCACCAGGTAGAGGCCAATGCCCGTTGCACGCTTGGTGGTACGACCGTTGTCGCCGGTAAAGCCCTTCTCGAACACGCGGGGCAGGTCGGCCGCGCTCACGCCGCAGCCGTTGTCCGCAACGGTGAGCTCGATGCGTTCGCTCGCCAGGCCCTCGTCCAGCAACGCGCCCGAAAACACAATCTTCGCGCCGTCCTCGCGCGCATATTTAATACTGTTCTGAATAAGCTGGCCCAGAATAAACTCGAGCCACTTCTCGTCGGTAAAGACCTCGAAGTCGAGGTTCTCGCACACCGGGGCCACGTGCGCCGCGATGAGCTCGCGCGCGTTGGCTTTAATCGCGCCCGTCACCAAGGTCTTGAGATCCCAGCGGCGAATCAGGTAGTCCCGCTCCACGACTTCCGAGCGCGCGTAGTACAGCGCCTGGTCGATATAGCGCTCCACGCGAGCCAGCTCACGGCCCAGGTCATCCACACGCGACAGGTCGTCTTCGCTGCCATCCAGGTTTTCCAAAATCAGGTGAGCCGCCGCCAGGGGCAGCTTGGCCTCGTGGACCCAGCTCTCGATATAGTCGCGATAGTCATCGGTCTGACGCCGGCCTTCGGCAACCTCGTCGCAGGCGGCTTTGCCCACCCGGCGCAAGACCTCGTACTCGAGCTCGCCCTCGGCATAGGTCGGGCATTGCACCATCTCCTGCACCCATGCGGGACTCTCGAGCTCCTCTGCCGCACGCTCCAGCTGGCGCAGAAAACGACGACGGCGCGCATATTCGATCACGATGCCGAGCATGCCAAAGATAAAGGACACGCCGACCGCCACGACCACGATAGAAACGGGTGCTCCGGCGACCGTCAGCACAAAGCAGCTCAGCAGCACGCCGCAGGTCCACACGGCGACGGGAAGCAGCGCATCTTTAAAGAACTTGCCAAACGACATAGCCGGCCCCTAGACCGAATAGCCTTGGCCGCGATGCGTAGTCAAATACCCCTTGATGCCGATTTTTTCGAGCGTGGTGCGCAGGCGGTTGATGTTGACGGTGAGCGTATTATCGTCCACGAAGGCGTCGGAGTCCCACAGGTCCTGCATGATGGCCGAGCGCGAAACGATCTTGCCCGCGCGGCTCAGAAGCAGCGAAAGGATACGCAGCTCGTTTTTGGTGAGCTCGGTGCTGGTACCGGTTTGCGTATTGGTGACCATGGAGCGTGCGAGGTCGAGCTCCAGTCCCTTGTGGACAAGTGTGCTGCGCTCGCCCGCCGCCGCGGTGCGGCGCAACAAGGCATTGATGCGCGCCACGAGCACACGGGCGCTGTAGGGCTTGGGAACAAAGTCGTCCGCGCCGAGCGTCATGGCCATGACCTCGTCGATCTCGGTCGTGCGCGACGTGAGGACGATGATGGGAACCTCGGATTCGCGGCGAACCTCGTGGCAGATATGCTGGCCGTCCTTGACGGGAAGCGTGAGGTCGAGCAGCACCAGGTCGGGCGCGGCGGCGAGAATATCGCGCGAGACATGCTCAAACGATTCGCAGGCCTCGATTTCAAACCCGGCGCGGGCAAGGATGTCGATAAGCTCACGACGAATGGGCTCGTCGTCCTCAACGACATAGATCAGCGCCATGTGTCCTCCCATTTCGCGTAACTTGCACCTTTCACACCATTATGCCCACAGCGTCGCAGCGATACGACCCCGTGGGCACCTAATGTGACAAAAGCGTTCGGTAGCCTTGAGAGAAAATAGGGGTCGACCGGTCCTAAACCGATCGGCCCCATCACTTCGGCCTCGAGTCTCTACTCGAGCGTACGCATGTACACAGAGATGGCATCCAGGCCCTTCTGCAGGTCGTCGGTGTTATCGGAGTATGCATAGCCGATGCGCATGCTCTTGGGCTCCTCGAAGCAATCGCCCGGGGTGACGAGCGCGCCGGACTTCTTAATCATGTCGATGCAGAACGTCCTGGAGTCGATATCGTAGTCGTAATACACGAGCGCGGTGGTACCCGCCTCGGGCTTGACGAACGACAGGTGCGGCTCGCTCTCGACCCACTTCTCCAGAACAGCAAGGTTCTGACGGACGATGCGACGGCTGCGCTCAAGGATCACGGAAGCGTTGCCCAGAATCAGCTCCGCCACCGTCTCGCTGAATATGCCAGCGGAAATCAGGTTGTAGTCACGATGCGAGAGCAGCGCGCGACGGAGCTCCGGGCTCTTGGTGACCGCCCAGCCCAGACGCAGGCCGGCGAACGACCAGACCTTGGACATGGATGCGGTGACGATGGCCTTGTCGTACAGGTCGATCACGGACTCGGAGTACTCATCCGTCTGAGTAAGCAGACGGTAGACCTCGTCGCAGAGCACCCACGCGTCGTGTTTGCGTGCGACCTCGACAATCGCCTTGAGCGTATCGGTGTCGAGCAGGGCGCCCGTGGGGTTGTCCGGGTTATTGATGCAGATGAGCTTGGTATCGTCGGTCACCAGAGCATCGAGCGCGTCGACGTCGACGTGGTAGCCGTTCTTGCGATCGAGCTGAAGGATATCGACCTTCGCGCCGCACATCTCGGGAATCGAGTAAAGCTGCTGGTAGGTGGGCTTGACGGAGACTACGTGATCGCCCGGTTCGACGAGCGTGGAAATAACCAGGGAGTTGGCACCGGTCGCGCCGTGCGTGGGCACAATATGCCCGGGCTCGACCGTCTTATAGAGACGCGCGACCCCCTCGAGGAAGCCGGGCTGCCCCTCGATGTCTCCGTAGGTGAATCGGCGCGAGCACAGGCTATCGAGCCACGCCTTCTTGTCGGTGTTCGTAAGCTCGAACAGCTGGTCGAGCGTGAGGGAGTAGACGCACGTCTCCGCAACGTTGTGGGTGCACTTGGTCTCCCACTCGTTCATCCACTGCTCGACGGCGAAATCCTTGATCTGCATTGTCGTTTCCTTTCCTTGACTTTCTTACAGTTCCACCACGGTGCCCAGCCCCGCCTCAATGGCGCGGTCGTAGGCGATTTTCGATGCCGAAAGGTCCTGAACGGCGATGCCCGACGTATCGAACACCGTCACCTGCTCGTCATCCGAACGCCCCGTAGCCATGCCGGCGATGACTTCGCCGAGCTCCGCTCTGATGTCCTCGGGCGTGATGACACCCTCGGCAACCGGAATCTCCAGCTCACCGGACGCGACGGATTGCTCGCGATCGTCGACGTAAACAGCGGCACGGGCGACAAGCGCCGAGGCGAGCTCCTGCTTGCCGGGCATGTCGGCACCGACGCAGGAGATATGCGTACCAGGACGCACCCATGAATCGGGAATGATGGGCTTGGTCGCCGGCGTGATCGTCACGATGATGTCGGCCTCTGCCGCGGCGCCTTGGCCGTCGGCCGTCGCCTCGATGGAATAGGTGGATGCCTCGCGAGCATGCTCGCAGGCGCCCAAGATATGGGCGACCTCGTCTCGCATGCGCTCGACGCGGGCCTCGGGCGCGGCATCGGAAACTGGCTCCCACACCTTGACCTCGCTCACTTTGGGACAGGCGGCGAGCACGCCCGCCACCATATAGATGCTCATGTGGCCGGCACCCGCAACAAGCAGTTTGGACGCATCCGCCCGAGCCAGCCACTTGGCACCGAGCGCAGCGGCGGCACCGGTGCGAAGTCCAGTGACGGCGGAGGCATTGAGCAGCGCCAACGGCTCTCCCGTCGCGCTGTCGCACAGCAGCGTGGTGCCAAAGATCTCGGGCAGCCCCTTTTTGGAATTCTGAGAGAACCAAGCAGTGAGCTTGAGACCGAAGAGGCCGCTTCCCGCCAACTCGCCCGAGCGGATATCCATATCGGCCACGCCGGGCTCGAACTGCTCATATACCATCGGCCACGCAACGCCCTTGCCCGTTGCCTTCTGGCGATATGCCTCCTCCACGGCAGCGATTGCATCCTCAATCGTCAGCACCTTGGAAACTTCCTCGGCCGAAAGCACCACCATCTGCCCCATCATCGCTCCTCTCAGCGAAAGCTTTACGTTGCCTCACTGTACGGTTTAGTAACGATGCCGCCAAGGATCATTTCTTGTTGGAATCTACAACGATTCTCAATCTGATTTTTCGTTCTATCAGCAGGTATTTGAACTATTTCCCGCATCAACGGCATACGGATGTGCGATTATCCTATTTATACCTGTACTTATTGTAGTGATTTACAAGGTGATGTTGATGCTATACACCATCTCGGACTTCTCACGGGAATATGAGGGGTCGGTCCGTCTAATCGCCGGCAGCGATGGCGTCTCGCGTGCCGTCTCTGGCGTCGGGATCCTCGATTATGAACTTATGCCCGGCCTCAAGAACAAGTACCAGCGCGCCAACTTCAGCTCAGACGAAATCGTCCTCAGCACCTTCCTCTATGCGAAGGACGACCCATACCTCATCACTGAAGCCGTGAAATACCTCGTCGCCAAGGGAACGAGCGGTCTTATCATCAAAAACGTCCTGCACATCCCGATTCCCGACCAAGCCATCCGCTACGCCAACGCGCGGCACTACCCGGTCTTTCTCACGACCGACGACTCACTGTTCTTTGACAGCGTCATCTATGAGGTCAAACGGCATATCGAGCAGCTCGCGTCCATCGACTTCGCACAGCGCGAGATCGATGCCCTGAGGACAGACGTATCGCCCGAGTCCATCTGCCGACGCATCCGAGGCCTCAACCCGTCATTTCTGGACGAAGCGGTCGCCCTGTTCGCATCGTTTGCAGAGCCCCTCGACCCGCGTACGTTTTTGCAAATCGAACGTCTCTGTGCAAAATCGACCCTCGCCGGATGCCACAACATGCTGGCACCCTATGACGGAGGATTGCTATTCGTAGCGACAAGCGACTCGGAGCAGACGCTCGATGTGGAGCGAATCGTGCAGGCGCTCACGGAGCTCATCGAGGCTAGCGGCATCGATGGCGGAGCGGAAGGGCTCGGCATCAGCGATATTCTGTTTGGAGACGAGGCGGTGGCGCAGGCGATCTCGCAGGCGATTTACGCACAGCGCCTATCTTGTCAACGAGCCGAGGGTCCCGTCCGCTATACACAGCTCGGCATCCTGAAAACCGTGATGCCTTTTGCGGAAACCCCGGAGATGCGATCGTTCTCGGAGGCGATTCTCTCGCCGATACGCGAGCACGACAGCGAGCATGGCAG
Source organism: uncultured Collinsella sp. (assembly GCA_902465015.1). GTDB lineage: Bacteria > Actinomycetota > Coriobacteriia > Coriobacteriales > Coriobacteriaceae > Collinsella. The sequence continues at coordinate 1,049 of CABQLK010000054.1, read as the reverse complement.
CGAACTGGAATCAACGCTCGCCGCATTCATCGAGAACGACCGACGTATCGAGCAAACCGCCAAGCAGACCAGCCAGCACCCGAACACAATTCGATATCGCCTCGATAAGGTGACAGCTCTCACCGGACTGAGCTACAAATGCGCCCCGGAGATGGAGCAGCTGTCGCTCGCCTACGCCATCGAACGCGCTCGCTCGCTTCAGTAAGCCCACCCCGCCTTGAGGTTAGGAGCGGCGGGCACGGAGCTTTTCGTAGCCTTCGGCGAAGAAGGCGACCGTAGCGGCGTCCGCCTCGGCGGCGTCCGTCTCGGCAGCGGGGACCACGCCGTGCTCGTCGCTCACCAGGAACAGCGCGCCCTTAAGCTGCGCGGGAATATCTACGCGCGTGACCGGGATGCCCTTGGTCTGGGCCAGCTGCTCGATGAGCGTCGCCGTGCCGCACAGGCACTCGTCCGCCGGCGCCACAAAGGCAAGCTCGCCGTTGTTGACGGCGGCGAGCAGCTCGGGCGCCACGCCGGTTTCGTCGGCCTCGGAGCGGGCCTCGGCGGAGCGGGCACGCAGCGCCTTGGCCGACGTATCGGCGAGCGGCTCGTACTCCCCCACCGTCATGGCGGCGTTGCCGTTGATGTCGATCACCAGCATGAGTACGCCGTCGTGCGCAGTGTAATCGCCCTCGGCAAGCGACCACTCAACGTGCTGTTTGGCCCAGCTGAGCATGTTATGGGTAAGCGGCTCGCCCTGCACCAGGCGCTCGGACAGTGCGCGAATGTGGCGGTTGAGCATGGGCACCTTTTTATTGGACATGCGCCAACGGCAGACAAGCGCGGGCTTGTCGAGCGTAAACTTCTCGACCGCCTCCTGATTGGCGCAAAAGTCCTCGTACGCACGCTGATCCTCGGCATTGCCAAACAGCTCGGCATCATCAATCTGGGGCATGGTTGTACCTTTCGTGTTAGTCATTCCGTCCTCTTATACCAAAAAGACGGCCCTCCAAACTGAACTGCACCCCAAAACTTGGACGTCTTAAATAAGAACTACGCCGCAAGGGGCT
>CABQLK010000053.1 GCA_902465015.1 uncultured Collinsella sp. | reverse complement strand
GGTTTAAAACCGGGCTCGAACAAACACGCCTATTGACAATGGCTTTCTCATATTAGAGGGGTCGACGCCGTTAAGGCATTGACCCCTTGATCAAAGCAACGGCGCTGCCCAGCTATCACCCTTGGGCTGCCGTCGACTTTATTCTACCCACGGTTGCCAGGTTTAACAAATGAATTTTCAGTAATGGAGCCTCGGAGCCCGCTCGCTCAACCACCTGGCCATCGGATTAGCCGGATTCTGGGACACGCCTTCCGTCCCAGGCCTCTACCGGAAAATGCGTCCCACCCTGAGGCTCGATTCCGGGACACGGTTTCCGTTTGAAGCCCCGATGGGAAAGCGTGTCCCGTTCCGAGAGCTCATTCCGGGATGCAGTTTCCGCTAGAGATGCCACCGGGAAAGCGCATCCCGTTTTGGAGCCGAATTCCGGGTCGTAGTTTCCGCCTGAGGGCCGATCCGGAAACGGCATCCCATTCTGAAGCCGAAATCTGGAACGCACTTTCCGCCAAAGGTCGCAAAAGGAAAGCACATCCCATTCCCAGCATCAAATCAGGACGCGCTTCATTATCCCCGCCCTCACATCTCGGCAAACGAGATCAGCTTGACGTCTCCCCTACTCTCCGCGGCATCCCGACATCCCTGCGTAAAGCCGCTTTTTGAGAAAAGCGCATAGCTTTTTCGTTGACGTCTAAAGAGCTCGCTTCGGTACACGAGCTTTTCCAAAACATCCTCGCCTACCGGTTCATTGCGCCATTTGCACTCCGCAAACAGCGCAGCGCCCTCGCCATCGTCAACAATCAAGTCGATTTCTTCCTGCGTATGCGTGCGATTATCCGTCCCCCACCAGCGCCCGACGCTCGCCGGAACCACATCGAGCTGGCCCGCCCGCGCAAGTTCGTACACGTATTGCCTGCATATAAGCTCAAAGACCGTACCCATGTAATCCGACACGTGCGGCTCAATGCGCTTATACGCCATCTCGGCCATATCGTTTTGAATCAGCCCAATGTTCTGCGGCACAAACTTGTACCAGAACCTAAACATCTGGTCGCTCAGCAGATACACGGCTCGCTTATTGCTCGTCTCGTTTAGGGGCAGCTCGCGCTCGACAATCCCAAGCGACGCCAGCTTATCCACATAGCTCTTTACGTTGCTCGCAGGGATTCCCGTAGAGCTCGCAATCTCCGAGATCTTCGAGCGCCCCTGAGCAATTGCTTGCACGATCGCATCATATTGCTCGGGATTGCGGCACTCTTGCAATAGCAGGTTACTCGGCTCCTCAAAGAGATAGCCCGTAGGAGTAAGAAAAAGACGTTTGATGTTGTCCTTGAGCGATACGGCAGGATCGACTTTCTCGATATATGCAGGAATGCCGCCTGTCATGCCATAGCAAACCGCAGCGTCTTCGCGACCCATGCCATGCCACAGGCCGAGGGTCGTCGTAAAATCGAGCGGCATGATCTTAAACTGGGCCGTACGCCTACCGTATAGTGGACTCTCGTAGCCCAACACCTGTTCCTCCATAAACGAAAGAGACGAGCCGCATAGAATCAGCATGAGCCTAGTCTCTTTGTACAGGTGATCGATCTTGTCTTGCAGCAACGAGCTGATCTCGGGATTCGATTGGGCGAGATAGGGATACTCGTCAATCACGACAACCAAACGTTCCGTGCGAGCCATGGTGGCCAATGCATCGAACGCTTCGTCAAAACTACGAAACGACACGCCTGCAGCACCAACCGAGCCTGCAAGTATCGCCTGGCTAAAGCCGTGCAGGTTTGCCTCCGCATTGGTACGACGAGCTTGAAAGTAAATAGCCTTCTTGCCTTGGATGAACTCTGTGATAAGGCGCGTTTTACCCACGCGACGGCGGCCGTAAATCACAGGCATCTCAAAGGAGTCCGTGCCATACAGTCGATTGAGCTCGGACATTTCCGCTGTTCTTCCGATAAACATAGGGCCATCCTTCCTTTACGTTATAGCTAGCTATATTATACCTTCCTATAATATAGCTAGCTATAACGTAATTCGACAAGCGGCGCACGAAAAGGGGCGATACACCGCCGCACGTGGACCGTTCCGGAAAATGTATCCCGTTCTGGAGCCAAAAACTGGGCCGTAGTTTCCGCTTGAAGGGCGATCCGGAAAGCACGTCCCATTCCGAGTGGCAATTCCGGGTCACAATTTCCGCAGATACAAGGCGACAGTCCGCCGCCCTTATCACATACCTTCAAATATGCGATCCAGAAACACAAAACAGCAGATAGAATGCTCTTTTTTCAAAAAGTACACGTCCCGAAACTTACCAAGACTTCATATCCAGCTACCGTTCACGGTCGCCGATTACCGCCCAACGATTCAAACAAGAAATATGTCGCCAAAAGCAGGTCATCTACCTGCATGGTTAGATTTTGGTCAGCTTTTGGTCAGCTGAGCGGCAAGTTCCAGCTGATACGTTTTTGCTACCCAAAAGGAGGCGGTAGCTCATGACCCATTGCAATGACCAGCTCATCGACCAACTGCTCACTCAAGCCGAACAAGAGGGGCGCTGCCTGATTCCCCCGAGCACGGCGATCCGAAAAGCGCTCCTTCGGCGCACCAGCGGCACGGTTGTCTCGCCCATGCCGGGGTTGTTTGCGCGAAAAACGCGCTGGGATGAACTCAACCGAGCGCAACGCCATTGCGAAATCCTCCGCGCCCTTGCGATCATCCATCCCGATTGGACGTTCTGCTCGTTTTCGGCAGCTTGCCTGCTGGGGCTCGAGGTCTCGTGGCGACACCTGAACGTCGTGCATGTTTGCAGCTCGACAAAGCCGTCGGCTCGTCCGGGCGCACATATTCAGCGACACCAGATTGAGCCGGCCGGAGCAATACGCAGAGCCAGCATATCGGTAACGCCGCCCATCCAAACGGCCACAGATTGCCTGCTGCAAACTGGTTTTGCCGACGGCATGCCCATTGCCGATTCGGCGATCTCAAAGCTCGGCCTTGCGTCGGAACAGCTGATGGAGGCCGTTGAGCAACGAGCGACTGCCCGCAATGGTCGCGCGATTCGCACCGCCCTCACAACGCTTCGATATGCCGACGCCCGCGCCGAGAGCGGTGGAGAATCAGTCGCCCGCGCCGTCATGATCGAGACCGGCTTCGCACCCGACCAACTGCAATACGAGCTGACGGACCCCTTCGATTCGACCGAGACTATGCGAACGGACTTTGCCTGGGAGCGCCAGGCGCGGGAACTCACGCTGGGCGAGCTCGACGGGCTCATCAAATATACCGACCAGACCATGTTGGCCGGACGCACCACCGCCGAGGCGCTCGTTGCCGAACGACAGCGCGAGGCGCACCTATCGCTCTACGGTCATCCTCTGCTGCGCTTTACCATAAACGAGGTCCGCTCGGCAGGAATGCTCGCCAAAAAGCTGCAGACGGCAGGCATCCGGCAGACCGCGCTGCCGACGTGGCTCAACGACGTGGAGCTGTAGGAGCTGCTAGGCCGCGCATCGCCGGATCGCACCCCCCTATTTGGGCCGCGTTTTCCCAACGACCACGCCAACGGAAAGCGCGTCCTAGCCTGGACGCTCAAAACGGGATGCACTTTCCGGATGGCGGGCCTAGCGGAAAGCGTGTCCCGGAATCCCGTCTCAGAGCTGGACAGGCTTTCCGGTTGAGTCCTTCAGCGGAAACCGCATCCCGGAATAAACACTCAAACTGGGATGCGCTTTCCAAGTGAGCGGTTAACGGAAAGTGCATCCCACTCTGGAGCCAAATTCCGGGACACGCTTTCCGCTAGAGGCTCAAAAGGAAAGCGCATCCCATTCTGAGCGCCAAATCCGGGACACAGTTTCCGCATGCGGAGGCGCTCCAAACAAAAGGCCCCGGCTCGCGATGGAGCCGGGGGCCAAAGGCGCAGCATATGCAGTTGATATTGAGCGCGAACAGCCCATCAGCAATGGCTGTCCGCGCCCTACCCTACCCGCGGTTGCGAACGCGGCTGTAGGGCGTATCCACCATGGGCAGATCCGGACGCAGCTTGCCGTCGAATGCGCGATAGGCGTTCTGTACGGCGGGCGCCGTGGGGATTGTTGCGATCTCGCCGATGCCCTTGCCGCCGTATGCCACGGGCAGCAGCTCGTCCTTCTCCACGTAGATGGCGTGGATATCCGGAATCTCGGGCGCACGGAACAACCCGAGCGTACCGTACCTTGCCTGGGGTACGCAGTCCTTGAGCGGCCAGTCCTCGGTAAGCGCATAGCCCATACCCATGAGCACGCCGCCTTCGATCTGACCTTGGATGGAGATGGGGTTGACCACCTTGCCGGAATCGTGCGCGGCATAAACCTCGCTCACGCGACCGTCATCATCCAAAATGACCACATGTGTGGCAAAGCCGTAGCAGATGTGGCTCTTGGGATTGGGAACATCCGCACCCAGCTTGTCGGTCGGCTCCAGGTACACGTAGCCAAACTCGCATCCCTCGAGCGCCTTGATGGCGGCCGCGGGATCCTGAGGATGCATACCCTGGCCGGCGACGAGTTCCTGCGTGCGCAGCTGATAGGCGCGACCGTCGTCGTACTCAATCTTGACGCCGTCGCCATGCGCGCTCACGGGAGTATCGGGTGCGGGCTTGCCGGCCTCGATGTCAAGCATGGCATCGCGCAGCAGGAAAGCGGCACCGCGCACGGCCTCGCCGGTCACGACCGTCTGACGCGAACCAGACGTGGTGCCGGAGTCGGGAGCGTTCTCGGTGGAACACTCGCCGTTGGCAATGCAGCTCAGCGGCAGACCGCAGGCCTCGGCAACGTCCTGCAAAAAGACCGTGTTGCAGCCCTGGCCGATGTCGGACGTAGCGGCATAGACCACGGCCACGCCGTTCTCGACGCGAATCTTGCAGCGGCCGGCATCGGGCAGGCCAACGCCCACGCCAGCGTTCTTCATGGCACAGGCGATACCGGCGTGTCCGGGATGCGCGTAGTAGGCATCCTTGACCTCGAGCAGCGTCTCCTTCAGCGCCGTGGAGCAGTCGGCAATTTGGCCGTTGGGCAATACCTCGCCCGGCTCGATGGCGTTCCGGAAGCGAATCTCCCACGGATCCAGGCCGACCTTCTCTGCCAGCAGGTCGATCAGACTCTCGAGTGCAAACTCGGACTGGCAAACGCCAAAGCCGCGGTACGCGCCGGCGGGTGGGTTGTTGGTGTAGTAGCCAAAGCCGCGAATGTCGGTGTTCTGGTACTTGTAGGGGCCGACGGCATGCGTGCAGGCGCGCTCGAGCACCGGGCCGCACAGCGACGCGTAGGCGCCGGTGTCAAAGTTGATCTCGCAGTCCAGACCGGTAAAGTTACCCTCGGCGTCGCAGCCCAGCGTAAAGGTGCCGTCCATGGCATGGCGCTTGGGATGGAACGCGAGCGACTCGGCACGTGTGAGCTTGCACTTCACAGGACGCTGGAACTTGTATGCGGCGAGCGCGGCCAGGTGCTGGATGGACACGTCCTCCTTGCCGCCAAAGCCGCCACCCACGAGCATGGTCTCGACGACCACACGCTCGGGTTCGTTGTCCCAGCCAAACATGTGGGCGCACTCTTTGCGCGTGTCGTAGGCACCCTGGTCGGTCGACTGCACCTTGACGCCGTTCTTGTACGGGAAGGCGACGGCGCACTCGGGCTCCAAGAAGGCATGCTCGGTAAAGGGCGTGGTAAAGCGCTGCGTCACGGTAAACGCGCTTTCTGCCAGCGCCTTGGCGGCGTCGCCGCGCGTCACGCGACGGCTCTGGCACACGTTGTCCTCGAGCTCCACCGTGTTGCCAAAGGCAAAGAAGCTGTCGTGCAGGCGCGGGGCGTCGGCAGCCCTGGCCTCGGCAATGTTACGCACGGGCTCCAGCGGCTCGTAATCGATCTTTACGAGCTTCTTGGCCTTCTCGAGCGTCGCCTCGTCCTCGGCAACCACCAGCACGATGGCATCGCCCACGCAGCGGGTGATATCGCCCGCCGCGATCATGACGTCCCAGTCCTGGATAAGGTGGCCGACCTGGTTGACCGGCACGTCCTCGGCGCGCAGGATGCCCACCACACCGGGCAGGGCCTCGGCCTTGGAGGTATCGATGGAGAGCACACGGGCGCGCGGATACTTGGAGCGCACGGCGCTAGCATAGGTCAGGCCCGGCTGGTCGATCTCGTCGATGTCGTCGGGGTACTTGCCCTCGCCGAGCACCTTCTTGCGCACGTCGATACGGAAGGCGCGCTTACCCACGCCGTAGTCTTCGCCGCGTTCCAAGTCCTCGTCGATCTGCTTTTCGCCGCGGAGCACCGCAGCGGCCAGCGAGATGCCCTCGATAATCTTTTTGTAGCCGGTGCAGCGGCAGACGTTACCGCGGATGGCGTACTTGATCTGCTCCTCGGTGGGCTCGGGGTCCTCGGCGATGAGCGCCGCACCCGCCATGACCATGCCGGGGATGCAAAAGCCGCACTGCACGGCGCCCACGGCGCCAAAGGCGTACACGAAGGCCTCGCGCACGTCCTCGGGCAGGCCCTCGACGGTCACGATGTTGCGGCCGGCGGCAAGCGCGGTGGTCAGCACGCAGGCCTTGACGGCCGCACCGTCCACGTGGATGGTGCAGGTACCGCATGCGCCCTCGGAGCAGCCGTCCTTGGCGGAATGGATATGCAGGTCGTCGCGCAGGTAGCGCAGCAGCGGTTTGTTTTGGGTCGTCGTGCGCTCGATGCCGTTAACGGTAAAAGTGAATTCCTGTGCCATGGTGATTCCCTTCTACACGCCAGCGGCGATGCCGGTTCGGTCGTGGATGGCGCCATGCGGGCAGACGACGGCGCACATGCCACACGACAGGCAGTCCGCGCCGTCGATATGAGCGCAGTTGTCCTCGATGCGGATAGCGCCGGCGGGGCACTTTTTGGCGCACACGCCGCAACCGATGCAGCTCGTGTCGCAGATCTTGCGGGCAATGGCGCCCTTATCGGTGTTGTTGCAGCGCACCAGGATGTTCTGGTAGCCGGGAACGAAGGCAATCACGCGCTGCGGGCACGCCATGCCGCACAGGCCACAGCCCGTGCACTTGGAGCGGTCCACGCGGGCGACGCCGTCGACCAGTGCGATGGCACCGTGGGGGCAGGCCGTAACGCAGGCGCCACAGCCAATGCAGCCTTCGCTGCAGCGGGCGTCGCCGCCTGCGGAGGCGCAACCGCTTCCGCAGGCAACGTAGGCCACGTTATGTTGAATGGATTTGGCCATAAGAGACTCGCCTATTTCTTAAGAAGGTACGAATAGTTGTCGCGCACAGCCCTGATGGTCAGGCGGACGGCCTCGGGAAGACCGGTGTTGACGGCATCGACCGAGACGGTGCGGACCGTGCCGGCGACGCGGACCTTAAAGTGGTCCTCGTCCACGGCCAGGAAGCCCTCATTCTCGGAGTTCTCCATGTCCTCCTCGCTCCAGAACAGGGTGAGCTTGTCCTTGTAGGGACGGCCCTCCTGGTAGGGGCAGAACACGGCGCAGTTGCCGCACTCGTTGCACATGCCGTCGACGTGGACGACCTGATGCTTGGCCAGGCCCGGCACCTTAATTGCCACGTTGGCGCGGTTGGGGCACACGTCGCAGCAGACCTCGCATACCGAGCCGCAGCCCAGGCAGCGGGTCTTGGTGCAGTTGCGCTTGTCGCGGCACAGCGACCCCTTGCGCTCGTAGCAAGTGTCCTCGCGGCCAGCCTGCTCGTTGCAATCGGCGTACTTGTTAAAGTCCACGCCGGCGATGGCACGGGCGACCTCGGCGGCGTCGGCGATGGCCTCGACCACGGTGGCAGGACCGCGACGGCAGTCACCTGCAGCCCAGACGCCCTCGACGCCGGTGGAGGTGGCGGCAAGGCGGCCGCGACGGTCGTGCTCGACGCCCGCGGCATCGTACAGGCTGGCATCGATGCCCTCGCCAACGGCGCAGATCACCGTGGTGGCGGGAAGCTCGACGGTCTCACCCGTGGCGACAGGGCTGCGACGGCCGCTTGCATCCGGCTCGCCAAGCTCCATAACGTCGCAGGTCAGCACGGCGCCGTTGAGTGCCTTGGGCGCCAGCAGCTCGCAGAACTCAACGCCGTCGGCAAGAGCAAGATCGAGCTCTTCCTCGTCGGCGGGCATCTGCTTCTTGGTGCGGCGATACACCAGGCGCACGTTCTTCACACCAGCCAGGCGCTTGGCCACGCGGGCCGCATCCATGGCGGTGTTGCCGGCGCCAATGACTACGACGTCCTCGCCCAGCTCGAGCTTCTCGCCCTTCTTGGCGGCCTCGAGGAACTCCAGCACATCGAGCTCGGCACCCTCTCCCAGGCCCGCAGAGCCGGGCATCCAGGCACCGGTGGCCACGACCACGTCGGTAAAGCCCTGGGCCTTGAGCTCGTCGATGGACTCCACGCGAGCATTGAGCTGCACCTTGGCGCCAAAGGCCAGGCAGAGCTCGGCGTCGTGGGAGATATCGTCGCTGGCGATACGGAACTCGGGGATCACGTGACGGACCACGCCGCCGAGCGAGTCGCGGGCCTCAAAGATGGTGACGGGCACGCCGGCGCGCGTCAGGAAGAACGCCGTCGCCAGTCCGGCCGGGCCGCCGCCGATAACGGCAACGTTGTGCTCGCCGTCGTTGGCGATGGCCTGGGCGCGCAGCTTGGGCAGCACGGCGGTCATGGCCTCGCGGGCGGCCTTGAGCTTGCTGGCGCGAATCTGGGCGCCCTCGGGCTCGTAGAACGCACGCTCGCAGGCACGGCCGCAGGGATGCGGGCAGATGGTGCCGGTAATGAACGGCAGGGCGTTGCGCTCGATGATGATGTTGAGTGCGTCCTCGTAGCGGCCCTCGTCAACAGCCGCCAAGTAGGCGGGAATGTCCTGCTGAATGGGGCAGCTCGTACGGCACGGCGTGGTAAAGCAGTCGGAAAGCGGGCTCTTGCCGGCGACTTTGCGGTCGGGCAGCGGGCGCAGCGGCTTCTTGTAGAGCGGGTTGGTGAGCGAGTCGGTCTGGATCGCGGTCACGGCGTCGAGAGAGACGCCCGCGAACGGCTTGCCGGCCAGATCGGCAAACTCGCCGGCCATCTGGCTAAAGCGCTCGTAGCCACCGGGCTTGAGCACGTCGGTCGCCAGGGTGACGGGCCAAATGCCGGCATCATACAGGGCGCGAATGTTGTAGGCCGTGGCGCCACCGGAGTAACTGATGCGCAGCTTACCGTCAAACTGCTCGGTAATGCGGCGGGCAGCCTCGATGGTCAGCGAGAACAGCGAACGGCCAGACATGTACATCTCGGTGGAAGGCAGCTCGTTTCTCGTCACGTCGACGGGGAAGGTGTTGGTGAGCTTGACGCCAAACTCTAGACCGCGCTCGGCGCACAGGGCAATCAGGCGCTCGAACATAGGCACGGCATCGGCCCACTGCAGGTCCTCGCGGAAGTGCGTGTCATCGAAGACGATGTAGTCAAAGCCCAGCTCGTTCAGACGCTGGCGGGCAAACTCATAGCCCAGCAGCGTGGGGTTGCACTTGATGTAGGTGTTGAGGCCCTTCTCGGTGATCAGATAGGTCGCGATGCGCTCGATCTCCGCCGGCGGGCAGCCGTGCAGGGTGGACTCGGTGATGGAGTTGGAAACGCGTGCCGGGATGGACTCGACAAACGCGGCGTCGACATGCTCAAACTTGTCCAGGTTGGCGAGCGCCCATGCGCGGCACTCGTTCCAGACGTCAGAGCCGCTGGCGTCCTTCATGCCCTCGATGTAGGCGTCGACCTTGGGGCTCTTGATGCCCTCCAGGTCATAGCCCACGGACATGTTAAAGACAAAGCCGTCCGGGCTGCCCAGGCCGTACTCGCGAGCGATGAGGTGGCAGGCGAACCATGCCTTCACGTACTCGGCAAAAGCCTGCGGAACCTCGAGCTCGGTCGACCACTCGCAGTTGTAGCACTCGTCCTGCGCCACAATGCAGGGCTTGTTCACACACTTGGAGAGCTCCTCGCCGTCCATAACCTGAACGGTCTTAAGCTCAAAGAAGCGGGAACCGGCCACGTAGGATGCCACGATGTTCTGGGCAAGCTGCGTGTTGGGGCCGGCGGCCGGGCCAAACGGAGTCTCGATGCGCTCGTCAAAAATGGGAAGCGCGCCCTCCTGGTTGGTCGTGACCATCTTGCGCACGCCAAAGACGGCGCCCTGAGTCTTGTGCTCCTCGATGATCCAGTTCATCAGCTGCGAAAACGGGATCGGCCTCATGATGTCGCTCATAATGAGCTCCTCTCTGTAACGCCCGGCGAGACCGCGCGGCGGGCGCAAATACGGTGTAGCGCTAGCACAGCGCCGGCGACCCCGCGGAGGTCGCCTATACGCGCGTCGGATGCGGCGAAACATCCGGCGCGCGTGAATCTACTTGTAATTAGTAGGCGCGATCGTTGAGCGTGCTCCAGAGCTTCTTGGACTCAGCCATGGTCCACGCGTTGATCTTTTCCTCATCAATGCCAACGAACTCGCGATCCTTGTACAGGACGCGGCCGTTGATGATGGTGGTGCGGCAGTTTTTGCCCATCATGCCAAAGAGCATGTGACCGTCGATGTTCTCCTCGCTCAGCGGCGTAAAGGGCTTGTAGTCCATAACGATAACGTCGGCGGCAGCGCCAGCCTCGAGCACACCGAGCTTGCGATCGAAGTACTTGCTCGCCATCTTGGCGTTGTTCTCGAACAGCATCGTCATGGCCTCGCACCAGCCCACGTTGGGCATGGCGGCGTTGTGGCGCTGAATAATCAGGAAGACCTTAAGGCTCTCGAGCATATCGTGGGTGTAGGCGTCGGTGCCCATGCACACGGGGATGCCGCGGCGGAAGAACTCGAGCACGGGGGCGCAGCCCACGGCGTTGCCCATATTGGATTCGGGGTTGTTGACCAGCCAAGTGCCGGACTCCTTGACGATATCCATCTCGGCAGGCGTCACGTGGATGCAGTGGCCGAGCATGGTGTCGGGACCCAGCAGGTTGTGCTGTAGCAGGCGCTCGACGGGGCTGATACCACCGCGGTTGAGGCGGGAATCCCACACGTCGTTCATGCCCTCGCACACATGGATGTGGAAGCCGGTCAGGCCGTTGTTGGCCTCGGCCATCTTATCCATGGTCTCGTCCGAAAGCGTAAAGGTAGCATGTCCGCCAAACATGGCGGCGATCATGTGGTTGTCGTTATCGCGACGCTCCTTGGCGGCCCACTGGGCAAATTCGGCGTTCTCGGCAATGGCCTGGTCGCACTTTTCCTGGCCGCGGCGATCGGAGACCTCGTAGCACAGGCACGAACGCATGCCCAGCTCCTGAGCTGCATCCTTAATGGTAAAGAGGCTTCCCGGGATCTCGCAGAAGCTCGCATGGTGATCGAAGATCGTGGTGACGCCATCACGGATGGAGTCCAAAATCGTGGCATAGGCGCTGGCCTTGGTGCCGTCGAGCGTCAGGTTGTCGTCGATCTTCCACCACTGCTGCTCAAGATTCTCCAGGAAGTTGGTGGGGTTGCAGCCCTTAATGGCAAGGCCGCGGGCCAGACCCGAGTAGATGTGGGTGTGGCAGTTGATAAGTCCGGGCATGATGAGGTTGCCCTGGGCGTCGACGTACTCGGCATCCGGGTACTTGGCCTTGAGCTCGCGCTCGGGGCCCACTTCGACGATCGTATCTCCGTCAATAGCGACTGCACCGTTGGGAATGAACGGAGTCTGAGCGTTGCGGGTAAAGACGGAACCGTTAGCGACCAGAAGCATAAATGCTCCCTTCAACATCAGAGGCGGGGTTTGACACCTCTGACATGGCGGAAGTGCGAAGCGCCGGCCTACACCGGAAACGGGCCCTCTCCCGTCAACGCTTCACCAAAGGGACAAGCCCTTTGAAGTGCGGCTTGGCGCCGCATGGCGTCGGCGGACGAGGCGATGCGTCCGCCGACGAATAGCACCGAATTGGTTACTTCTTGCTCTCGGGCAAGACCAGATCCACGGCAGCGTCCTTGGCGGCATCGATGTGCTGAGCCACGACCGGCGTCTGCGGAAGGATCAGGTTAAGGACAATGGCCATGATGGCGGTGGGGGTTACGGCATTGGAGCCGATGACGGTGGACACCCAGGCGGGCATACCCTCGCCGGCAAGGCAACCGCTGGCCATCCAGATACCCAGGCCAAAGACGACGGAGGTACCGACGATGGTGGTAGTGCGCTGCGTGAGGCCCTCGCGGGTGAACATGCGCACGCCGTTCATGGTGATGGTGCCAAAGACGCCGACGGTCGCGCCGCCGATGACGGGCTGCGGGATAGCGGAAAGAACGGCAGAGAGCTGCGGGAACAGACCGGCGATGGCAAAGACGGCCGCGATGATCACAAAGACCCACTTGTTGACGACCTTGTTGGAGCAGATGATGCCCACGTTCTGGCCAAGGGCGCTGGTGGGAAGACCGCCCAGCAGGCCGCCGACCATAGAAGTGAGGCCCTGGGACACGATAGCGCCGGAGAGCTCGCGCTCGGTGGGCATACGGTCGATGGAGCCCAGGCAGGCGGCGGAGACGTCACCGATAACCTGGATAGCAACCATGGGGAACACGACGGCGAGGGTAATGCAGACCTCGGGATCAAACTCGAGCGCGTAGGGCATGAGCTTGGGAAGGGCGAAGACCTGAGCGGTGGCGACGCTGGAGAAGTCGATCATGCCAAAGGGGATGGAGACGATCATGCCAACGATCATGCCAAAGAACACGGATCCCAGCTTGAGCGTGCCCTTGCCAAAGTTGGCGAGCGCAAAGACCACGGCGAAGGTGATAAGAGCGACGCACCAGGCCTGCGGGGTGCCCCATAGCGGCGTACCCATACCGCCGGCCATATACTTGACGGCCGTGGGATACAGCGAAACGCCGATGGAGAAGATGACCGTACCGGTCACGACGGGCGGGAACAGCCACTTGATCTTGCTGTAGGCCAGACCAAAGAGGACCGCGACGGCGCCGCCGACGATCTCGCCGCCCAGCAGTGCACCAAAGCTAAAGCCCGAGGCACCCATGGCCTGCAGGGCCGGCAGGAACGCGAACGAAACGCCCATGACGATGGGCAGGCCGCCGCCGATGCGACGGAAGGGAGCGAAGGCCTGAAGGGCCGTATCGATCGCCGAAAGAATGAGCGCGACCTGGATGATGTCGGTGCTCTGCTGGCTATTAAAGCCGTAGACGCCGGCCATGATGACCGCCGGGGTAATGATGCCGGCAAACGATGCCAGTACGTGCTGAAGGGCACACGGGATCATTTCCTTAACGGGAGGCATGCCTTCGCGAGTGAACAGGGCTTCAGTGCCGTTCGTAACCGTCTCCTGGGTCATTTGACCACCAATCCTCGAAGTAGTTGTTTTCGCATCTAACGCTCTATTGTGACGCAGTGCGGGGTTGAGGTTGTGCCTTCATTGCATATCGTATTAAAGATGATTCTCATTCTCAATA
>CABQLK010000052.1 GCA_902465015.1 uncultured Collinsella sp. | reverse complement strand
AATCACCACATGGCGATCAGGGTCAGAACCCTCAGAATGAGTATCGACGGCATCATTGCCACGAAGTGCAATGTGAACCAGTCGCCGCTCGTAGGCATTCATGGGCGGAAGCGAAACACTTTTATGAGTGCGAATGGCACGCTCGGCAGCAGACTGAGCCATGGAGGCAACCTTGTCCTGACGGCGGCTCTTGTATCCCTCGACGTCCACTACAACCGGATACCTAAAGCCAAGCTTGCGGCTCACCAGCAAAGAGAACATAACCTGAAGGGCATCAAGGGTGCGACCATGACGGCCAATGAGAACAGCAAGATCGGGAGCCGTTACATCCAGAATCAGCTCACCCTCGTCACCCTCATACTCATCGATAGGAGAGTTGGCGGCATCGAAGTGCGAAAGGATGGAACGCAGGATGGAAATCGCAACATCGGCAATGGTGTCGAGCTCCTCATCGGTCAGCTCTTCACCAGCCTTGTAGCGCTGTGCAATCTCGGGATAATCGCCCGCGACCTGCGGGGCAACCTCCTCAAGCATATCCTCGATGATCTCTTCAGACATAACGTACTCCAAAAGTTAGGTACCTAAATAAGATTGATATCCCACTACTTCTTCTTGTGCGGGCGCGGCTTCTTCTCTCGACGAGTGACCTCAACCTGCAGCGGCGCGTTCTTAAGACGCTCCTCCTCATCGGCCTTGGCCTTCTCGATAACCTTCTGCGTCACAAAAATCTGCTGGATAACCTGCCAAGCAGACGAGACGTCGTAGTACAGCAGAACACCAACGGGAAGGCTCCAGCCCATCCAAAGCATCATGACCGTCATGACAACAGCCATCATACGCATGCTCTGAGCCTGCTGGCCGGTCTGGTTGCGCGACATATAGAGCTGCGGAATCAGGGTCAGGACGGCGAACAGAATCAGGCAGACCAGCGCAGGCAGCGCAACCATAAAGCCATCGGCAAAGGAAGCGCTCGGCGTGGTGGTCAGGTCGGGCAGGATGTTGAAGAACGAGAACGTGCCGTCGTTAAAGTACTGCGGCAGGTTGCGCAGCAACGTAAGCAGGGCGAACAGGACAGGCATCTGGATCAACAGCGGCAAACAACCAGCCATCGGGTTGAACTTGTTCTCGCTGTAGAACTTCTGCATCTCCTCGGCCTGGCGCTGAGGATCGTCGGCATAGCGCTCCTGGATCTCGAGCATCTTGGGCTGCAGCACCTGCATGCGAGCCGTCGACTTGGTCGACTTGAGCATAAGCGGCGTCAGCAGCAGACGGATGATGACCACCAGAATGATGATGGACAGGCCCCAGTCGACCGCAAAGGTCTGGATGAGCTTGAGCAGCTCGAAAAGGATGTTAACGATCCAATCCCACATGTAAGTTTTCCTCCGATAGCGAGTGCCCGCTAGGGCACAGGGTCATAACCGCCGACGTGCAGGGGATTGCAGCGAGCGATGCGCCTCACGGCAAGCCAGCAGCCTCTCAAAACACCGTGCTTCTCAATCGCCTGGATGGCGTATTGCGAGCACGTTGGGTAATAAATGCAGGCGTCAGGCAATAAGGGCGAAATAACCTGTTGATATATGCGAATAGGAGCGATGGCAACACGTCGCAAAACGTGATTGCTCATCGCTCCTCCCCGGCAACGCCGGCGCGCTTCATAAGCGAACGCAACGCCTTGTCCATCTCCTGCGGCGAGGAAACCCTCGTCTTGGGAGTTGCAAACAAGATGATGTCATAACCCGCAACGGGAAATCCGCAGCTGCGGGCGGCCTCGCGCATCACACGCTTAGATCGGTTGCGCACGACGGCACAACCGAGTCGCTTAGCACCAACGAAGGCGACCCTTCCGGAGTCGCCTTCGCCAACCGATTCACATATGGTCATTCGAATCAGAGGGTGATTGAAACGACGCCCCTGACTGAACACATGCTCGAAATCTTGCCGAGACTTAATAGTCTTCATGCGAGATGTGTGTATCGCTGCTAGACAGTGAGACGCTTGCGGCCCTTGGCGCGACGACGGGCGAGCACGGCACGACCACCCTTAGTGGCCATACGGGCACGGAAGCCATGGGTCTTGGCACGCTTACGCTTATTAGGCTGATACGTACGCTTCATCTTAAGTTCCTCCTGCTGCATTTCGAGTGTCCGCGGGGACGCGGACGCAGATATAGACACGTGAGCTTGAAGATTGTAGGGAAATCAATGTTCAAATGTCAAGAAATCAAAGGTAAAAGGTTGCGCAGTTCACACGGTTCCCCCATAAGCCAAGCTCGATTTAGCGGTGCATGACAACTTTTCACGATATTTCATCGAGTTTTCAACAGGTCATGTTGGCAATATTGAGAACTTTTCGCCCGTTTTCCAAAGTTTTCAACAGGTTTTGAAAAGTTGTCGAAAGATGAGAAACATTGCGCGGTGAGCTACTATTTGTTCGAAACCTTTTGGAAGATTGCGAGCGGCATGTCTGATGACTTTTACACCATGGTCGATTCTGGAGACCCGGCACCCGACAACGAGCACATCACCGGCGTGCGCGAAGAGCGTGCGGAAGGCGAGCAGACGACCACGCAGACGCCAAAAGCCATGTACGCCGCGCGTATCGCCGTCTATGACGACATGCTGTCGACACCGCGTGTGATCGTCATTGATCCGCAAGATGTCCGCACGTATTTGGAAGAGACGACCAACACCGTCTACCAGTGCATGAAAGAACAAGGTGGCCACATCTCGCTCATGGTCATCCGCGAGATTGTCGAAAACTTTATCCACGCGCACTTTGCCGAGCCCATCATCTCGATTCTGGACGGCGGAGACACCATCCGCTTTGCCGATCAAGGACCAGGCATCGACGACAAGGAGCGCGCTTTCGACTTTGGCGTTACCAGCGCAAACAGCAAGATGAAGCGCTATATCCGTGGAACCGGAGCAGGGTTTCCCATGGTGCAGGAGTATTTGGAAAACGCCGGCGGTGCCGTATCCATCGAGGACAACATGGGCAACGGCACCGTGGTTACGGTAAGCCTGAACCCTAAACGAGTGCAGGAAATCGAGCGTGCCGGCGGACGCGGTGCTGCCGTGCGGCCCGAGACGGAGCAGCCCACATATCCCCTGCCGGGAGCTTTTGCGCAGCAGCCCATGGCAACGCAGCAGATGCAGCCCCCCGTGGGGCAGATGCAGCAGCCCGGAATGCTTCCCACACAAGAGCCCCAGGCGACTTCGATGTCGATGACGCCAAACATGCCAGAGGCCATGCCGCTGGCAGATCAGGATGCAGCAACAATGCAGCAGGCGACGGGGGCACCGGGTGGCCAGCAAATGGGCTATCAGCCGTACCAACGGGGATATCCATATCAGCAGATGCCGCCACTGGGGTATGGCCAGCAGTTCCCGCAGCAGTACCAGCAGGGATATCAGCAGCCGTACCAGCAGATGCCGCAGCAGCAGTACAACCCCTGGGCCCAACAGATGCCTCTGCAGCCTTACCAACAGTGGCCTCAAAGTTTTCAACAGCAAATGCCGTCGATGCAGAGTTCTCAACAACCAGCAGCTCAAATGATGTATCCTAATGCAGCAAATCAGTATGCGCAGCCACAACCGGACGTGTTCGTAAGCGATCGCGGCAACGCCGCGCTGGGCTATCTGGCGCAAAATCAAGCGTGCGGTGCAACCGATCTGGCGAGGGCGTTTGGAAACTCGGCCCCCACTTGGTCACGCACGCTCAATGACTTGGCGCAGGCCGGCTTGGTCATCAAGCATGGCCAGAAATACCATCTGACCGAACTCGGCGCCGCTCGCGTGCGAGCTCAGAGCTAAAGAACGGGAGAGACAGTGGACGAGGAAGCAAGCATCATCCTGGGGGATGCCATCGCCTTTTGCCAGCGCGACGGCCAAGATGCACGCCTCATCAACATGCTGGGGCAATCGCGCGCCATAAGCCTGACCGAAGATACGCTCACGATCGAGGCCCCCTCGCGCTTTGCCATCGCGCAGCTCAAAAAGCATCAGCCTACTATTGAGGCCTATCTGGAAGAAATCGCCTTTGCACCGATCGCGCTCGATATCGTGGCACCGCAAGGCGCCGCAACGGAATCCGCTGCCGCGACGGCGCCCGCCACGGCTCCCGCCGCTTCCCCGGCGGCACCGGCCTCCGCAGGCGACGTGCCGACAATCGAGCACCAGCACAGCGATGTTTCCCGTGAAACCATGGCACCGTTGCCGACCGCGGCGGCGACGCCAACGAACGCGCCCGTCACGCACATGCCCATCGCTCACGACGCAGCGGCGGGCGCGGATTCGGGCATTGCAATCAAAAACACGCTCTCGGCCGACGATTTTCGTCGCATGATGAACCAGATGAAGGGCGGAGCGCCGACTAAATCCACGCAAGCTGCGGCGGCCGCTTCACCCATGCCAGCGCCGACCGTGCCGGCCGAGCAGAATACGGATGGAGCCCCACTCGCCGCGAACTCAAAATTTACCTTTGAGAACTTTGTCTACGGCCCCGAGAACAGCCATGCCTATCGCTCGGCACTCAAGTTTGCCGCCCTCGCGGACGAGCGCGGCACGTGCACATCACTGTTCATCTACGGCAAATCGGGCCTGGGCAAGACGCACCTGCTGCTTGCCATCAAAAACGAGCTCGCCGAGAAGTCGCCCGAGATCAAGGTCAAGTACGCCAACTCCCAGGCATATCTGGACGACCTGATGACCGAGTTCGACCGCCAAAAGAAGAGCAACGCCCCCATCATGCAGGCGTACCACGGCGTGGACGTGCTCATCATCGACGACATCCAAAACATCATCGGCAAGCGCGCGAGCGTGGACTACTTTTTCCAGCTCATGGACGAGTTCATCCGCAATAACAAGAAGGTCGTCATCGCGGCAGACCGTGCCCCCAAGGACCTGAGCATGGACGAGCGTCTGACCAGTCGCTTCAACGCCGGCATGCTCTGCCTGGTCGCAGAGCCCAGCTACGAGATGAAATACAAGATCTTGCAGCGCTATTACGAGAACACCATCGTCGCCGCTCCCGAGGCAAGCGACGACTCGCTGCTGGCGGCCTATGGCGGCGACGGCGGGCACCTGACCGACGAGCACTTTAAACACATGGCCGAGGTCTCGGGCACCAACATCCGCGAACTCGAGAGCTTTTGCGAGCGCTGCGCCGGCGAGGCGGGCGACCGCGAGCGCGAGGGCGGGGAGCTCACCTTTGACGATATCGACGCCATCGCCAGCCAGTACTTCGACACATCAGCCAAAAAAATCAACGTTCAGACGGTTCAGTCCGTCATCGAAGAGCAGTACGGCGTGACGCACGAGGAGCTCATCGGCCCGCGTCGCAACGCCAATATCGCCAAAGCACGCCATATTGCTATCTACCTGGCCATCGAGATGTGCGAGATGACGACCACGGCGGTGGGCGCCGAATTTGGCAACCGCAACCACTCGACCGTCAGCACG
Organism: uncultured Collinsella sp.; assembly: GCA_902465015.1. Classification (GTDB taxonomy): domain Bacteria; phylum Actinomycetota; class Coriobacteriia; order Coriobacteriales; family Coriobacteriaceae; genus Collinsella. The sequence continues at coordinate 8,157 of CABQLK010000052.1, read as the reverse complement.
AGCTACAAAAAGGTCCAGAAGATGATCCAGGAAGACCGCACCGTCACCGAAGATCTCAAATCGTTGCGCGATAAAATTACACTGCGCTCGTAGGGAAATAGAGACACCTGTTGAAAACTTGTCGAAACCACGGGCATAAGGTGTTTAAAACCCAACCCGCGGTGATGAAAAGTTTTGCGCAGGTTTTGAACGTGGAAAACCACCCCCGTTGCACACAGGTTGCTGTCGATTCTCTTTCTGGGTCTGACCTGCGTCTTTGGGAGTAATCAACAGTTTCGTCAGTGCTATTACTATTATTAAGATATTTATATCTATAGAAAGGTATTAAAAGATGAAGTTCACCGTCAGCCAGAGCTCGCTTACACAAGCCATCGGCGTCGTTATGAAGGGCGTCGCTTCGGCATCCACCCTTCCCATCCTGTCGGGCGTGCTCGTCAAGGCGCAAGACGGCATCTTGGAATTCCAGACCTCTAACTACACCATCTCGATCCGTCATCGCATCGCGGCGCATGTCGAAGAAGAGGGCGAGATGGTTATCCCTTGTAAGATGCTCTCCAATATCACCAAGACCCTCCCCGATGCCCCGGTCACCTTTGAGCTGTCCGAGCGCCAGGTGCTGATCAGTTGCGAGAAGAGCTCTTTTAGGCTGAACACGCTCGATGCCAATGACTTCCCCGAGTTTCCGGCCTATGCCATCGAGAGTGCCGTGGAGCTGCCGACCGATATCTTGTCCGAAATGGTCGGTCGCGTGTGGCGCGTCACCTCGACCGACAAGGCCCGCCCCATCCTGGGCGGCGTGCACATGAAGGTCGAGAACAATACCGTGCGCCTGGTGGCGACCGATTCCTTCCGCTTGGCCGTGTGCGATACGCAGGTCGAGACCTCGACCCTCGAGGGCTCCTTTGAGCTCAACGTTCCGGCTGACGCCTTTAACGACGCGCTGAACATCATGGCCAGCCAGGCGACCATCATGATCGGGGCTACCGACACCCAGGTCGTCTTTGAGGCCGGCAACACCACCTACGTGTCGCGCCGCATCGAGGGCGTGTACCCCAACTACAAGCAGCTCATCCCCGATTCGTGCGTGACGAGCGTCAAGATCGACGTCGCCGCCTTTAACGCCGCCCTCAAGCGCGTGGCCGTTATCGCGAGCGCCAACCCCGCCGTCAAGTTCGAGATCGATGTCGAGAACGGGCAGATGGGCCTGTCCTCCATTTCCAATGACCAGGACCTTGCGCAGGAGACGATCGATGTCGAGGCCGAGGGCGAGTCGGGTACCATCGCCTTCAACTACCACTACATCTTCGGCTGCCTCAATGCTCTGTCCAAGGAGAAGGAGATCACGCTGGAGCTCAAGAGCTACTCGCAGGCGGGCATCTTCAAGTCCTACGACAAGATCAACTACCTGTACCTGGTCATGCCGGTCCGCATCTAGCGCTGCGCCATGACCATGTTCGCCCGCGATCTTTCCGTCGCGCACTACCGCAGCTTCGATAGCTATCGCCTTGCCCTGGACGAGGGCGTGACGATACTTGCGGGACCCAACGCGGCGGGAAAGACCAATCTCATAGAGGCGCTGCAGCTGCTGACGAGCGGCGCCTCGTTTAGGCATCCGACCGCAGCCGAGCTCATCCATGATGGCGTGGGCTCGTGCAAGGTCGAGCTGAGGCTCGAGGGCGACGGCCGCGTGCTTGATATGGGATTGAGCGCGGAGGACGGTAAGCGCTCGTTTAGCCGCAACGGCAAGAGATGCTCTGCCGCCGGTGTGCGCGGGGTTCTGCCGAGCGTGCTGTTTTGCCCCGACCATCTGGACATGGTTAAGCGGGGCGCCAGTGTGCGCCGCGCCGCCCTCGATGACTTTGGCATGCAACTGAGCGCACGCTATGCCGATCTTGCGAGCACCTATGGGCGCTGCGTGACCCAGCGCAACGCCTTGCTCAAGGAGGCCTGGTGCTGCCGTGAGATGCTCGGCGCGTGGAACGATTCGATTGCCCGCGCGGGCGCGGCTCTGCTCGTGCACCGGTTGGCCCTGCTCGACCGGCTGGCGGGCCATGTGCGTACTGCCTACGGGCAAGTGGCGTCCGGTGAAGCCGCCAACGTGTCCTATGCGTCCACGCTGGGGGATTTGCCCCAGGTCGAGGATCGCGAAGAGCTGAAGGGCTGGGCGTACGAGCGCATGCTGGCCGCCCTTGATGAGCACGCCGGCGAGGAAATTCGCCGCGGCGTGACGTTGGTGGGACCGCATCGCGACGAGATTGAATTTACCGTGGCGGGTCGCTCCGCTCGTTCATTTGCCAGCCAAGGACAGCAGCGAACGTTGGTACTGTCCTGGAAGGTGGCCGAGGTGGCCGTGGCTCGCGATGTTCTGGGTACTGCTCCGCTGTTGCTTCTGGACGACGTGATGAGCGAGCTCGACGGCGAGCGCCGCGGTGCTTTTCTGCGGCTGATCGGCGATGATATCCAAACGGTCATAACCACGACCAACCTGGGATACTTTACCGATGACCTGCTTGATCGAGCCAAGGTGGTGAGCATGGGTGAGACGTGCTAATTACGAGCGCGAGAGCGAGATGGTCGCCTTCAGTGGGTTTTTGAACGCAGAGCGCCAGCGCATCCTGGCGTCGGCGACGCCTGAGCGCCGTGCGCAGATGGAGGCTGCCGAGGAGTCGCGCGCGGTCTATCGCGCGTGGAACGCGGTGTGCTCGGGCACGCGCGAGGGGCGGCATGTGACGGGTCTGCGCTACCTGCCCGAGTCCAATGAGCTGCTGGTATATCTCGATTCGCCCTCGTGGACGCAGGAAATGACGCTGTTGCGTGAGATCATCCGCGCGCGCATGGAGCGCGCCGGTGCGCATGTGGACGGCCTGGTGTTCAAAACCACCGCGCCCGGTCACATGCCGTCCGCCGCCAAGGAGCGCCTTCGCCCGGCGACGACCGAGCGCCCGCCGGCCCCACACGCCGACCTCAGCGATGCCGAGCGCACCGAGATTGAGCGCCAAGTGGCGCCCATCGAAGACCAAAAACTGCGCGAGGCCCTCGAGAACGCCATGAGAGCCAGTGCCGAGTGGGCCAAGGGCGTGCAGAGCAAAAAAGAGCCTTAAATCGCATCTGGTGGCCTTGTAGAGCCAAATACCCTCGTTCCCGAGGGTATTTTTTTACGATAAACTAGTAAGGCTGTACACATTTTCTTAACTGAAGGAGGACGTGTGGCAAACGAAAACGATTACGATGGCGGCGAGATTAAGATTCTCGAAGGTCTCGAGGCCGTTCGTAAGCGCCCGGGCATGTACATTGGCTCGACGAGCGCCAGCGGTCTTCATCACCTGGTGTGGGAGATCGTTGACAACTCCGTCGACGAGGCCATGGCCGGTTTCTGCACCGAGATTCAGGTGACGGTCCACGCCGACAACTCCATCACGGTCGTCGACAACGGGCGCGGCATCCCCGTCGACGAGCATCCTATCAAAAAGATCCCGACGCTCGAGGTCGTCATGACGATCCTGCACGCCGGCGGTAAGTTCGATAACTCGGCCTACAAGGTCTCGGGCGGACTGCACGGCGTGGGCATCTCCGTCGTCAACGCCCTGTCCAAGCGTGTGGTCGTACAGGTATGCCGCGACGGCAACATCTACGAGATGGAGTTTTCGCGCGGCAAGACCGTCAAGAAGATGGAGGTCGTGGGCACTTCGGAGACGACGGGTACCACTGTCAGCTTCTGGCCCGACGACGAGATCTTCGAGACCTGCATCTACGATTTCGACACGCTGCACAACCGTCTGCAGGAGACGGCATTCCTCAACAAGAACCTCAAGATCGTGCTGACCGACGAGCGCGAGGCGACTCCCCATGTGGAGGAGTTTTGCTATGCCGGCGGCATCATCGACTTCGTCAAGTTCCTCAACGAGGGCAAGGATGTCCCCGAGGCCTTTAAGGGCCCCATCTATATTGAGGGCAAATCGGATCCGGATGCGCCCGTGACCAAGATGGGCGAGGTCGAGGTGTCCTTGCAGTGGAATAGCGGCTACGGCGAGAACGTCATGTCGTTTGCCAACGACATCTACACCCCCGAGGGCGGCATGCACCTCGAGGGCTTCCGCACCGCGCTCACCCGCGTGATTAACGATTACGCCCGCAAGCAGAACCTGCTCAAGGAGAAAGACGCCAACCTCACCGGCGACGATGTGCGCGAGGGCCTTTCGGCCGTTATCTCGGTCAAACTGCCCGATCCGCAGTTTGAGGGCCAGACCAAGGCCAAGCTCGGCAGCTCCTATATGCGCGCGCTGACGCTCAAGATCGTGACCGACGGCCTTGCCGATTACCTCGAGGAGCATCCCAAGCCCGCTCGTGAGATCGTCAAGAAGGCCCAACAGGCCTGCAAGGCGCGCAACGCCGCTCGCAAGGCGCGCGAGGCGACCCGCCGCAAGAGCCTGCTCGAGACGGCGTCGCTGCCCGGCAAGCTCGCCGACTGTTCGGTGCGTGACGCCGAGTTGACTGAGCTCTTTATCGTAGAGGGCGACTCGGCAGGCGGCTCGGCCAAGGACGGCCGCCGCCGAGACATCCAGGCGATTCTGCCCCTGCGCGGCAAGATTTTGAACGTCGAGCGCGTGGGCGACCACCGCGCGTTCTCGAGCGACACCATTCAATCGCTTATCACCGCGATCGGCTGCGGCGTCACGACGAGCGCCGGCGACGGTGGCGACTTCGACATTACCAAGGCGCGCTACCACAAGATCATCATCATGACCGATGCAGACGTCGACGGTGCGCATATCCGCATCCTGCTGCTGACGTTCTTCTACAAGTACATGCGTCCGCTGATCGATGCCGGCTACGTCTATGTTGCCTGCCCGCCCATCTTTGGCATTAAGGTGCGCAACAAGATCCACTACGTGTATCCCAACGGCCGCCAGCCCGAAGACGAGATCCTGCGCGACACCATCCAGAGCCTGGGCCTGAACCCCGACGATAACGACGAGGACGGCAAAGCCAAGGACGGCAAGATCACCAAAAAGCGCAAGGGCTATACCGTCCAGCGCTACAAGGGCCTGGGCGAGATGGACCCCAAGCAGCTTGCCTCGACGACGATGGACCCCAAGACCCGCATCCTGCAGCGCGTGTCGATCGAGGACGCCGTGGTGGCGGACCGCGCCGTTCGCGAGCTGATGGGTTCCGAGGTCGGCTATCGCCGCGAGTACATTGAAAAACATGCGCATGACGCGCGTTTCCTTGATGCTTAAGAGGAGGTAACGTGGCAGACGATATCAACAACAACGAGGGTATGGACGAGGCCGGCGACGCCGGTATGCCCGATGATCTGAAGCGCCTGCTTGCCCGTGCTGAGCAGGGCGAGGACGGCGACCCGGACGCCTATAACCCCGATGCCGATGATGATGAGGAAGAAGACGACGCCGAGCTCGAGGAGAGCTTTGGCGAAGTCGACCGTGGCGCCTCGGCCGGCGAGGATATCAACGGCGGTCAGCTCCAGATTTCGGAGTTCGGTCGCGAGATGAAGCAGTCGTTTATCGAGTATTCGATGTCGGTTATCACGGCGCGCGCCCTGCCGGACGTGCGCGACGGCTTAAAGCCGGTGCACCGCCGCATTCTGTACGCGATGAACGAGAGCGGCATCTACCCCAACCGCCCACATAAGAAGTCGGCCTGGACGGTCGGCGAAGTTATCGGTAAGTACCACCCGCATGGTGACTTCGCGGTCTATGAGGCCATGGTCCGCCTGGCGCAGTGGTTCTCCATGCGCACGCCGCTCATCGACGGTCACGGCAACTTCGGCAACATCGACGGCGACGGCGCGGCAGCCATGCGTTACACCGAGAGCCGCTTGGCAAAGCCCGCCATGGAACTGCTGCGTGACTTGCAGAAGGATACCGTCGACTGGCAGCCCAACTACGACGAATCGCTCGCCGAGCCCGTGGCGCTGCCTGCGCGCTTCCCCAACCTGCTGGTCAACGGCAGCCAGGGCATCGCCGTCGGCATGGCCACCAACATCGCCCCGCATAACCTCACCGAGGCGATCGAGGCCACCTGCTACCTGATCGACAACCCCGACGCCACCGTCGACGAGCTCATGCAGATCATGCCCGGTCCGGACTTCCCCACCGGCGCCATCATCATGGGCAGCGCCGGCATTAAGCAGAGCTACGAGACCGGCCGCGGCTCCATTACCGTGCGTGCCAAGGCACACGTGGAGTCCACCAAGACCGGTCGCAGCCGCCTGGTCTTTACCGAGATTCCCTACATGGTCAACAAAGGCACCCTGCAGGAGAAGATCGCCCAGCTCGTCAACGACAAGCGCATCGAGGGCATCTCGGATATGCGCGATGAGTCCAACCAGAAGGGTATCCGTCTGGTCATCGAGCTCAAGAAGGGCGTCATTCCGCAGGTCGTGCTCAACAACCTGTATAAGTACACCTCGCTGCAGACGACCTTTGGCGCCAACAACCTGGCGCTCGTCAACGGCGTTCCCAAATGCCTGAGCCTGCGCGAGATGCTGCAGCACTACATCGACCACCAGGTCGACGTCGTCACTCGCCGCACTCGCTTCGACCTTAAAAAGGCCCAGGCCCGCGCGCATATCCTTGAGGGCTACCTGATGGCCCTCGACCATATCGACGAGGTCATTAGCATCATCCGCTCCTCGCAGACCGACTCCGAGGCCAGCAGCCGCTTGATCGAGCGCTTTGGCTTTACGCCCGAGCAGACCACGGCCATCCTCGAGATGAAGCTGCGCCGCCTGACCGGCCTGGAGCGCGACAAAATCCAAGAAGAGTTGGACGGCCTGCGCCGCGCCATCGCCTACTACGAGGACCTGCTGGCGCATGAGGAGAAGATCCTGGGCGTCATCAAGGAAGAGATGCGCGAGATCTCCAAGAAGTTTGGCGACAAGCGCCGCACCGAGATCAGCCAGGTTGAGAAGGACCTGGATGTCGAGGACCTCATCGCCGACGAGGATATGGTCGTGACCATCACCCACACCGGCTACGTTAAGCGTATCCCGGTGGCCGCCTACCGTGCCCAGAAGCGCGGTGGCAAGGGCGTGTCGGGCGTCAACCTCAAAGAGGACGACGTCATCGACGAGATGTTCATCGCGTCCACGCACGAGTACGTGCTGTTCTTCTCGAGCAAGGGCAAGGTCTATCGCCTGAAGGTGCACGAGCTGCCGGTAGGTACGCGCCAGGCACGCGGTACCGCGATCGTCAACTTGCTGCCTTTCGAGGAGGGCGAGAAGATCGCGAGCGTCATCAGCTGCCGCGAGTTCCCGGCCGACGAGTACCTGATGTTTGCCACCAAGAGCGGCATGGTCAAGAAGACCGTGATGAGCGCATATGATCGCAGCCGTCGCGACGGCCTGATCGCTATCAACCTGCGTGACGACGACGCGCTGCTGAACGTGCGCCGCGTGCGCGAGGGCGACAAGATTATCCTAGCCACCACCGCGGGCAAGGCGATCATGTTCTCCGAGGAGCAGGTGCGCGCTACCGGCCGCGACACCAGCGGCGTTCGCGGTATCGGCATGAAGGACGGCGTGAGCGTTCTGGGCATGGAAGTCACTAACGGCAACGGCGATCTGTTCGTCATCACCGAGCGCGGCTACGGCAAGCGCACACCGGTTGCGGACTACCCGGAGCAGAATCGCGGCGGCCAGGGCGTCTACACCATCCAAATGACCGAGCGTAAGGGTAACCTCGCGGCCATGAAGACGGTGGGCCCGCAGCACGAGCTGTTCATCGTGACGGAGGGCGCGACGGTCATTCGTGTCAAGACCGACGAGATCAGCCAGACTGGCCGCGCCACCCAGGGCGTCAAGATGATGACCGTCGACGACAACGACCGCATCTGCGCCGTAGCGCGCATGACGGCCGCAAAAGAGAAGCCCGAGGGCGAGGATGCCGAGGCCGCAGCCGACGCCGAAGAGGCCCCAGTCGACCTAGGCGACGGCAACGATATGCCAGAGGATCTCCTCGACGAGTAAGAAGCCCTAGCCGGTAAAAATCATCAGACCCCATATATCGGCGGTCGGCGCACTGCGCGCCGACCGCTTTTTTGAAAATCTATGAACCCCACGTCTGCCCCGGCTGCCCGGCGGCATGCGAAGTCGATCGCGAGTTCCGCACGAGCCGGAGAGCACTTAATGTGCTCTCC
>CABQLK010000051.1 GCA_902465015.1 uncultured Collinsella sp. | reverse complement strand
AGGAGGCCACTTAATGTGGCCTCCGTCGTGAGCAGGACTGTAGAGCAGGAAACTTAACCCCCACACCCCTCACGCGGCGGTCAAACTCGCCTTGTGCTCTATCACGCTAAAGTGTATGATTCTGAACGTTACATGACTCACTTTACCTAACTAAAGTGCCATCAAGGGGGAATACTATGAATACCGATATGTCTCGTCGTCAGTTTGTTGGTCTAGCCGGCTCGCTCGCCACGGTGCTTGGCCTTGGTCTTGTCGGTTGCGGCGGTGGTGCCGGCAAGGATTCCGCTGCTGGCTCTGCCGCGGCCAAGGATGTGAAGGGCGCTGCGGAGTCCAAGAAGCTCGTGGTGGGCTTTGATAAGTCCTATCCTCCGTACGGCTTTGTGGGCGACGATGGCGAGTACACCGGCTTTGATCTCGATTTGGCCAAGGCTGTTGCCGATAAGCAGGGCTGGGAGGTCAAATACGAGGCCATCGACTGGGACGCCAAGGATACGCTGCTTAACTCGGGCGCCATCAACTGCATCTGGAACGGCTTTACCATGGAGGGCCGTGAGGACGACTACACGTTCTCCGAGCCGTACATGCTCAACGAGCAGGTGCTGGTGGTAAAGAAGGATGCGGGCATCAAGAGCTGGGACGATCTTGCCGGCAAGACCGTGATTACCCAGACCGATTCCGCTGCGCAGGATGTGCTCGAGGGTGACCAGAAGGATCTGGCGGCGACGTTTGCCACGCTCGACACGATCGGCGAGTACAACACGGCCTTTATGCAGCTCGAGAGCGGCGCGGTCGATGCCGTGGCTTGCGACCTTTCGATTGCCCAGTATCAGCTTGCCGCCAAGCCCGATGCTTATACGCAGCTTGATGAGCCGCTGTCCAGCGAGCACTACGCCGTCGGCTTTAAGAAGGGCGACACCAAGTCGGCCGACGCCGTGACCGAGTCGCTCAAGGCGCTCTACGAGGACGGCACGGTTAAGGACCTGTGCGACAAGTATTCAAGCTATGGTCTATCTTTCGATAATTGGGTGCTCAAGTAATGTCTATTCAGGTCATGATGCAAATGCTTGGCCAGGGATTCTTGGTCAGTTTGCAGTTGTTTGTGCTGACGCTGCTGGGGTCGATTCCGCTGGGAATCCCCGTGGCGTTTATGCGCATGAGCAAAATTGCGCCGCTCCGCTGGATTGCGCGCATCTACATTTCGGTCATGCGCGGTACGCCGCTCATGCTGCAGATGTTTGCCATCTACTTTGCCCCGTACTACGTGTTCGGCATTTCGCTCACGCCCGATTCCAAGTGGACGGCGTGCGTCGTAGCGTTCATCATCAACTACGCCGGTTACTTTGCCGAGATCTATCGCTCGGGCCTGCAGTCCATTCCGCGCGGTCAATACGAGGCAGCCGAGGTGCTGGGCTATTCGCGCATGCAGACGTTTCTGTATATCGTGATGCCGCAGGTCGCCAAGCGTATTCTGCCGGCGATGGGCAACGAGATCATCACGCTGGTCAAGGACACGTCGCTGGCGTTTGCCATTGGCGTGGGTGAGATGTTCTCGACGGCCAAGGCGCTGGTCGCCTCGCAGGTGAGCATGGTGCCGTTTGCGATCGCGGCGCTGATCTACTGGATCTTTAACTTTGTGGTCGAGATGCTGCTGGGCGCCGCCGAAAAGAAGCTGGACTATTATCATGACTAACTCAGTGATGAAAATCGAAAGCGCGCGCAAGGCGTTTGGCGGCAATGAGGTGCTCAAGGATATCTCGCTCGAGGTCAAGCGTGGCGAGGTCGTGGCGATTATCGGGCCTTCGGGTGGCGGCAAGTCCACGCTGCTGCGGTGTGCCACGCTGCTCGAGACACTCGACGGAGGCTCGCTCTCGTTTGGTGACCTTGCCGTTGCGACGGATGCGGGTTCGGGCGCGGTCTATGCGAAGGGCGATGTGCCCAAGCGGGCACGCTCGCGATTCGGCCTGGTGTTCCAAAATTACAACCTGTTCCCGCACTATACCGTGATGAAAAACATCATCGATGCTCCGATTCGCGTGCTCAAGCGCCCGCGCGAGCAGGCTGAAGCACGTGCGCGTGAGTTGATCGCGCAGATGGGGCTTGCGGGCAACGAGAACAAGGTGCCATGTGAGCTTTCGGGCGGTCAGCAACAGCGTGTGAGTATCGCCCGCGCCTTGGCGCTCGATCCGGAGATCCTGTTCTTTGACGAGCCGACTTCGGCGCTCGATCCCGAGCTGACGGCCGAGGTGCTGCGTGTCATTAAAGACCTTGCCGCGCAGAATATGACGATGGTGATTGTGACCCACGCAATGCAGTTTGCGCGCGATGTTGCCGACCGCGTGGTCTTTATGGATGGCGGCCGCATTGTCGAGGAGGGTCCTGCCGAGCAGGTCATCGACCATCCGCGTGAGCAGCGCACCCGTGAGTTCTTGAGCCGTATCGAGGGATAGGCTCAGGTATTTACTCAACTATTAATTGAGGCGAAGCCGACGCAGGTCTTACGGTCTGTGGCGGCTTTTTGTTTGCATCGACGGGGTTCAATAATCGCCTCACAAGCTTGTCTCTTCCTCTCGCCGCCTGTATTCATACGTGTGCCGAAAGGTGTGCATGGACGGTCGCCCGTGAGGGTAGGGTGGTGGCATAGGACATTTGGAGGGTGAGTCGGCTCGGCTGCCGACCATGCTGCTCCCGGGATGGCACCGACCGCGAACTCTCCCCGTTGGCGTCGCGCAATGCGCGCGGCCCTGCAAGGAGGTCATCATGGGTGCTCCCAAGACCGGTAACGTAAGGAACGTGGTGCTCGTAGGCCAAGGCGGGGTGGGCAAGACTTCACTCGCCGAAGCCATGCTCCACCTTTCCGGCAAGACCGCCCGCCTGGGCGGCCACGACGGCACCAAGCCTACGCTCGACTATGACCCTGAAGAGGTCAAGCGTTCATTCTCCATCTCGACGACCATCGCGCCGATCGACTGGAAGGGCGCGCGCATCAATGTGCTCGATGCCCCGTGCTACCCCGATTTTATCGGCGACGCCTTTGCCGCGATGAGCGTCTGCGAGACGGCTCTGTTTGTGGTCGACGCCGAGGCCGGCCCGCAGCCTACGACGGTTAAGCTCTGGTATGCCGCCGAGGACCTGCGCCTGGCGCGTGCGGTGTTCGTAAACCGCCTGTCGCGCTCCGAGGCCAGCTTTGCGACCACGATGGACCTGCTGCAGGAGCGCTTTGGCACGCGCCTGGGCGCCGTGACCCTTCCCTGGGGCGAGGGCGAGGACTTTGACGGCATCATTGACCTGGTGCGCATGAAGGCGCGCCATTGCAACGGCACCGAAGCCGTTGAGTCGGAGATTCCCGAGGAGTATCGTGCCCAGGCCGAGGAGGCCCATGACCATCTATGCGAGTTGGTGGCCGAGGCCGACGACGAACTGATGATGAAGTACCTGGAAGGCGAGGAGACGCTGACGCAGGAGGAGCTTGAGGGCTTGCTGTCGAAGGCGATTGCTGAGCGCATCTTTGTGCCGGTCTTTGCGGGCGATTGCATTAAGGAGCAGGGCGTCAACTCGCTGATGGACGACATCGCGACGTACTTCCCGGCGCCGACCGACTACGGCGAGATGCCGCTTATCGACGGCGATTCGCTCAAGATTTCGAGCGACGATGACCGTCCGGTGGCGTTTGTGTTTAAGACCCTGGCCGATCCGCAGCAGGGTCGCATCAGCTTTATCAAGGTGCTGACGGGTACGCTTGAGCCGGGTCTTGAGTTGATCAACGCGCGTACCCGCAAGGGCGACCGTCTGGCTCACCTGTATGTGATGTGCGGCCGCGACATGACCGAGGTCGGTCACGCCTATGCCGGTGACATCATCGTGGCGCCCAAGCTGGCTGCCGAGACGGGCGATACGCTCTCGATTACCGGTAAGGTCGAGGCTGCGGCGTTTAAGTTTCCCAACTCTCAGTACCGCATCGCCATCGAGGCCGAGAATCGCGGGGACGAAGAGAAGCTCTACACGTTTATCGAGAAGGCCTGCAAGGCCGATCCGACTATGAGCATCGACCGCGACGAGGAGACGGGCCAGACTATCATCTCCGCCGTGGGTGAGGCGCAGGTTTCGGTGCTGCTCAACCGTCTGGAGGACCGCACCAAGGTCGCTGCCAAGAGCGTGCCGATCCGCATCCCGTATCGCGAGACCATCCGCCGCACGGCGAGCGCTCAGGGCCGCCACAAGAAGCAGACCGGTGGTGCCGGTCAGTATGGCGACTGCTGGCTGCGCGTTGAGCCGCTCATTGGGCCCGACGGCACGAGCGACGGCTACGAGTTTGTGGATGAGGTCGTGGGCGGCCGCATTCCGCGCTCGCTCATCCCTGCCGTGGACAAGGGCGTCCAGGAGACCATGAAGGACGGTATTATTGCCGGCTATCCGCTCACGGGCATTCGCGTCGCGGTGTATGACGGCTCGTATCACAGCGTCGACTCCAACGAGATGGCGTTCCGCGCGGCGGCTCGCATCGGCCTGCGCAAGGCATGCGCCGATGCCGACCCGGTGGTGCTGGAGCCCATCGAGGAAATCACGGTGACTATCCCCGAGAGCTACGCCGGCGCCGTGATGGGCGACATCTCGGCATCGCGCGGTCGCGTGACGGGCATGGAGACCGATGAGCGCGGCGACACCGTGGTCATCGCCCAGGCGCCGCTGGCAGAACTGACGGATTATTCGACGCGCCTACGCTCTATCACGCGCGGCACGGGCGACTTTACCATGAAGCCCGCTGGCTACGAGCAGGTGCCTTATGACGTTCAGACCAAGCTCGTGGAGCGCTATGAGGAGGGCCGCGCCAAGTAGCGTGTGGCGTTGCCTGCAACATACATGCCGGTGCAAGGGCCGCTCTGGGCAATCCAGGGCGGCCCTTTTGATCCCCGGGGGACGGAGGAAAACGGATCATTTTAGGCTTTGGGGCAGCTTGGTCGGTCCTAGTCTCCCGAGGCCTGATTGCGGCCGGTGGCGTAGTCGATCTGCACGTGCGGCTGCAGGTTGTAGCAATATACGTGGAAGCAGAGGGTCTTGCCGTGGTCCTCGACCGATTGCGCCTCAAGGCGCACGCCACGGCAGACAAGTTCCTCTTCGTTATACATGGGCGTGACGCGGTAGAGCACATGGTTGCCCGTGTCGCGGATGTAGCCGAGAATCTGCTCCTCAAACGGCAGCATGCCCGTTTCGTTGAGATAGCGCGTGCCGGTGAGGAGATTTTTGCGGTTGGCGTTTTCGCCGCAGAGCGACCAGGCGATAAGGTGGCAGCGGTTGTAGAGGCTCTGGCCCGGAATAAAGTCGTAGCGCTGCTGGTGCCATCCGGCGGGATGGATACGCGAGATATCGCCGCGCTCGCCTTGACCGAGTGATTCGGGGCCCACGCAGGCGAGTGCTTTGCGGGTGCGGCCCAGGCTGTCGAGCTTGGAGAACTTCTTAAAGCAGCCCTCTTCGGTGGCGCGCTCGTATTCATCGAGCGTGAATGACGGTGTGCCGAGCGGGTGCGTGCTGTCGGTGCGAAGGGCAACGTAGGGGTTGCCGGCGTAGTCGGGAATGCTGCTGAGATAAACACCGCGGGCGCGGTTGAGGTCGGGGTTTTCCACCTCGTCGATGGGGGTGGCGGCGCTGTCCTCGGCAACGTTGCCGTTGGTGTTGGTCGTGGCGGATTCGGAGCCATCACCGGAGTCCTCGGAGCTCGCTGTTCCCGATTCGAGCCGAGCGACCAGGTCTGCCTCGTCGTCGGTGCGGCTGGGACTCTCGTTTTGCTTCTCGGCCAGAGCCACTGCCTGCTCATCGCTTTGCGGCGACAACAGCTTGGGAGCTCCGTCGAGCGACCCTGTGAACAGCGCAAACCCCAGCACCACGGCGGTGCCGATGGAAAGTACTTGCTTGTAGGCGGACTTGCGCGACATTGCGGCTCCTGGCTAGATGGTTGGGAATCTACCAGTCTAGCAGGTGCCGGCAGGGGCCGTTCTGTCGAACAAATACTCAAGATTTGGGATAGACGCTACTGATTCATTTGTCCCGCGGTCTAGATCGAGGTGGAGTCGAGCCAGTTGAGCTTGCACTCGAGAATGCGTTGCTCGCCGGGTTCGCTGCTGCCGTCAAGTAGGGCGAGCAGCATCTCGGCTGCTTCGCGACCTTCCTGGTCGACGGGTTCGATGATGGTGGAGACGGTCGGCGTGGTGAGATTAGTCCAGTCTTCGCAGTTGAGTCCCAAAAGGCCGATTTGCTGCGGAAGCAAATGGGCCATGGGCTGAAGCGCCTTGTAGACGCGGGGGAGCGCCCATTGGTTTTGGACAAAGATGAGCGTACGCTTGGCGGGATTGAACTTGAATTTAAAGTACTCGGTAAGCTCGTTGATTGACGGCTTGTTGTGATCGATGGGAATCGCTTTGTAGAGCTGCCCATTCGCTGCCAGCGCCTCGGCATACCCCTGAAAACGCTCCATGCGGGTGCGCATCTCGGTCATGTTGGCAGCAATGGAAAAGAAATCTTCGTAGCCGGCGTCGAGGAGTGCCTGTGTGGCGTTGTACACGCCGTCGTAAAGGTTGGTTTTGATCCAGCTGGTACCTGGGCTATAGATGGCCGCATCGAAAAAGACGACCGGCTTGCCGGCGCGTCTAATGCGGTCGTGCACGGCTTTGAAGTTTGCCGTGGGCTGGATGATAAAGCCATCGACGCCCAGCGAGAGCATCTTGTCGACGTACATGAGCTCGGTCTCGGGGTTAAAGTTGCTCGTGCAAACGACCGTCTGGTAGCCCGCGGGGAGCATGACCTGCTCCATGCCATTGAGAACGAGCCCCGCCCATTTGTTGGTGTTATCCAAAATGATGATGGCGATGACGTGGGTCTGCTTGCCGGTGAGCGTTTGCGCTTGGGCGTTGGGAACGTATCCGAGTTCCTTGATGACGCGCGCAATCTTTGTCTGCGTCTTCTCGCTAAGCTTTTCTCGTTTGTCGTTGAGGTAATACGAGACGCTTGCCGTCGAGGTTCCCGCCTCTCGAGCGACGTCTGCGATCGTAACGCGCTGTTTTGCCACAGCGACTCCTTCCGACAGATGAGCATTTTCCAACATGATGACTTTGAGTCTTGGCGAGGGATACGCTTCGGTGAGCGACCTTTTCCTTCCATATGAGTATGCAACAAATGCGGTATACGGGTGGGGTCGAAATTTGTGACCGGCATGCGCATCTGCCGTCTACCGAGAAAATCAAATACTTCTTGACTTTTGAAATCGAGGGTAAAATCGCAGGATTCATTTTTGGTTAAACGCATAACTAAATCGCATAACCAACGCTCTGACCTGCGCGTTTACCGAAATAAGCTGGCATTAAGAAAAACGAGCACCTATATTGGTCTTGTCGAAAAGACAGCAAGTCCAAACGGCAGGGGATGCTCCGGAGGCCTCCGCAAACGGTGTCTTGCGCACGCAACTCTATGAAAAGAGGGAAGCAATGAAGATCGTAGGCGTTGCCGCCTGTACCGTGGGTATCGCCCACACGTATATGGCCCAGAAGGCGATTCAGGATGAATGCGCCGCCCGTGGCATCGAGTGCAAGGTCGAGGCTCAGGGTGGCCTGGGTATCGAGAATGAGCTCACGCAGGAAGACGTGGACTCCGCCGACCTGGTCCTGGAGTCCGTCGACGTGGGTGTCGAGAACGAGGACCGTTTTGAGCAGAAGATGGCCGAGGGCAAGTTCCTCAAGGTCGGTACTTCCGATGTGATCGCCGATCCGGTCAAGATCATCGACCAGGCTGTTGAGATCATCAAGGCGACGGGTGGCGCCGTTGACGCGCCCAAGGCCGAGGCCAAGGCAGAGAAGAAGGCCGTCTCCGCTGCCCCGCAGGCCCCGACACCGGCGTCCAAGCAGTCTATCTTTGCCGATCCTGGCAAGACGCTGCTCAATGCATTCAATACCGGCGTTTCCTATTTTATCCCCATCGTCGTTATCGGTGGCGTGTTCCTCGCCTTCTCGTTGGCATCCGGTACTGCCGGTGCTAGCGGTATGGAGGTCACCAACCCGTTGATGGTGAGCCTTAATACCATCGGCATGGCCGGTATTTCCATGATGATTCCGGTGCTTGCGGCATACATCGCCTACTCGATGGCCGGCAAGCCCGCGCTCGCCCCCGGTTTTGTCCTGGGCTACTTGGTCAACAACGCCGTCGTCACCCCGAGTGGCAACAGCGTTTCGACCGGCTTCTTGGGCGCCATGATCATGGCTGTCATCTGCGGTTACTTTGTCCGCTGGATGAAGACCTGGAAGGTCAACAACACCATCCAGACCATCATGCCGATCCTGATCATCCCGATTCTGACCTCGCTCGTCCTGGGCATGGCCTACATCTACATCCTGGCCACGCCGCTTGGCTTTGTGATGGATTGGCTCACCAGCGTGCTCGGTAGCCTGCAGGGCGGCTCCGCCGTCGTCTTGGGCCTGGTCATTGGCGTTATGACCGCCTTCGATATGGGTGGCCCCATCAATAAGACCGCTTCGACCTTTACTATGGCCATCATGGCCTCCGGCATCTATGGCCCCAACGGTATGTTCCGCGTCGCCGTCGCCATTCCCCCGATTGCCTGCGGTCTTGCAGCGCTCATTGCCAAGAACAAGTTCGATGACGCCGATCGCCAGATGGGTATCTCCGCACTGTTCATGGGCTGCATCGGCATCACCGAGGGCGCTATCCCCTTCGCGGTCAAGGACCTTGGCCACACCCTGCCCGGCATCTGCATCGGCTCTGCCGTGGGTGCGGCACTCGCCGCCTTCCAGGGTATCGACTGCTACGTCCCACACGGTGGCTTTATCGTCGCCCTTGCCACCAACAACGTCGCGCTGTTCTGCCTGGACATCGTGATTGGCTCCGTGGTCGCCGCTGCAATCCTGATTGCCATGAAGCCCACGCTCGATAAGCAGGCCAAGTAAACCTTTAAGGACTCCGGTTGTGCGGAGGGATGGATTTGACTCCGCACAACCGCCCCTACACAACAAAATCCATCCGTACTGATAGGGCCCGCATCTGGGTCCCAGGGAACTTTTGTCAAAAATCCTCTGGAGAAGGAGAACAAAATGTCCAACCTCACCATCCGCCAGGCCGTTCAGGGCATGCTCAAGCTGCAGGATAGCGGCGATCACGCAACCATGGTCGGCATTGGCCCCATGAGCCCCAACCTGATTCAGGCCGTGTTCGAGCTTGCCAAGGACGAGGATTTCCCGCCCATGTTTATCGCTAGCCGCAACCAGGTCGATATGGACGAGATGGGCGCCGGCTACGTCAACGGTTGGGACCAGACGCGCTTTGCCGCCGACATCAAGAAGGTTGCCGACGAGGTGGGTTACACCGGCCCGTACTACCTGTGCCGCGATCACGGCGGTCCGTGGCAGCGCGACGAGGAGCGTAACGCCCACCTGCCCGAGGACGAGGCCATGGAGCTCGCCCGCAAGTCCTTTGTCGCCGACATGGAGGCGGGCTTTGACCTGCTGATGGTCGACCCCACCAAGGACCCCTATCAGATCGGCAAGGTTATTCCGCTCGACGTGGTGCTTCGCCGCACGATCGATCTTATCGACTACCTTGAGCAATACCGTCGCGAGCATAACCTGCCCGAGGTCGCCTATGAGGTCGGTACCGAGGAGACCAATGGCGGCTTGACCTCTACCGATAAGTACGAGGAGTTCATTTCTCAGCTGCAGCCCGAGCTCGAGAAGCGCGGCTGCCCCATGCCCACCTTTATCGTCGGCCAGACCGGCACCCTTACTCGCTGGACGGAGCAGGTCGGTCACTACAACTTCAAGAACGCTCGCGAGCTTGCCGATATGGCCAAGCGCTACGGCGTGGGTCTGAAGGAACACAACGCCGACTACCTGGATGACGCGACGCTGCTCGAGCATATCCCGGCACACGTGACCGCCTCCAACGTTGCCCCGCAGTATGGCACCGAGGAGACCCGCGCTTACCTCAAGCTCTGCGCTACCGAGCAGATTCTGGTCGACAACGGCCTGTGCGACGATCCCTCCGACCTGTATCACACGCTGCTGGTCAAGGCTATCAAGACCGAGCGTTGGCGCAAGTGGATGACCGGCGACGACGTTAACCTGCAGGTTGACGACATTCTGGCCGACGACGAGCTCAGCCTGAAGATTCTGGATGTCTCCGGCCACTACGCCTTTAACGATCCCGAGGTCAAGGAGCAGGTCGAGAAGCTCTATCGCAACCTCGCTGCCCAGGACATCGACGGCAAGCGCTTTGTGATTGAGCACATCAAGCGCCCGATCAAGCAGTACGTCGTCGGTCTTAACCTCAAGGGCGTCACGAGCCGCATCGAGAAGGCTCTCGAGGACTAAGTAGTTTTTCCTACACGACGCCGGGCCTGGGGCATGTCCCAGCTGCAGGCCCGGCACATAGGACAAAGGGGCATCCCCTTTGTCCTTTCTTTTGAGTTTTGGATTCCTCCGAAGGAGTTTGCACCATGAAGTTCTTTATCGATACCGCCAACCTTGACGAGATCGCCGAGGCCAAGAGCTGGGGCTGCCTTGCCGGCGTAACCACCAACCCGTCCCTGTACGCCAAGACCGGCGGCAAGCTTGCAGACTTTGAACCCCACATGCTCAAGATCGCCGAGCTTTGCGAGGGCCTGCCCGTGTCCGCCGAGTCCACCGCGACCACTGCCGAGGGCATGATCGAGGAGGGCAAGCGTCTTGCCGCTCTGGCTCCCAACATCGTGGTTAAGCTTCCCGTGTGCGAGGCCGGCCTCGCCGCCTGCCGCGCGCTGGCCGATGCAGGCGTGCGCGTCAACATGACGCTTGTCTTCTCGCCGACGCAGGCCCTCATGGCCGCCAACGCCGGTGCCCGCTACATCAGCCCGTTTGTGGGACGCTTCGACGACATCGCCGAGGACGGTATCTCGCAGCTCGACAACGTTGTGACCTGCATCAAGAACTATGACTGGACTGGCAAGAACGTCGACGACACCGTCGAGATCATCACCGCATCTGTCCGCACGCCCAATCACGTGACCCAGGCGGCGCTGCTCGGTGCCGATATCGCGACCGTCCCCATGGCCGCTCTTAAGAAATGCCTGCATCACCCGCTGACCGACCAGGGCCTTGCCTCGTTCGAGGCTGACTGGAAAAAGGTCGTCGAGGCACAGTAACGATGGTTCTGCCGGCCCAGCATTTGTTATGCCGGGCCGGCGTGCTCAAGAGAGGAAACTCCATGACCGATCAGGAACTGGCCAAGATTGCCAATGAGGTTCGCCGCGGTATTGTCACGGGCGTCCACGCCGCCAAGTCGGGGCATCCGGGCGGATCGCTTGGCGCCGCCGACATTATGACCTACCTCTACTTTGAGGAAATGGATGTCGACCCGGCGAATCCGAGCCGCGCCGAGCGCGATCGCTTTGTGCTCTCCAAGGGACATTGCGCTCCGGCACTCTATGCCGTGCTCGCCGAACGCGGATTCTTTCCCAAGGAGGAGCTCGAGACGCTCCGTCATATCGGCAGCCGCCTGCAGGGCCATCCCAATATGAATGACACGCCGGGCGTCGACATGTCTACCGGATCGCTCGGTCAGGGTATCTCCGCCGCGGTTGGAATGGCGCTCGCCGCAAAGCACTGGGGCGACAGCTACCGTGTCTACACGCTGTTGGGCGACGGCGAGTGCGAGGAGGGTCAGGTGTGGGAGGCGGCCATGTTTGCCGGCAACCATGCGCTCGACAATCTTGTTGCCGTCGTCGACCACAACGGCCTGCAGATTGACGGCACGATCGATGAGGTCAACTCGGCCATGCCGCTCGCTGACAAGTTCCGCGCCTTTAAGTGGCATGTGATCGAGCTGGCCGATGGCAACGACATGGCGCAGATTGAGGCGGCTTTCGCCGAGGCTCGCGAGGTGACCGGCACGCCCGTCGCTATCATCGCCGAGACGGTGAAGGGCAAAGGCGTCTCCTTTATGGAAAACCAGGTGGGCTGGCATGGCAAGGCGCCCAATGACGAGCAGTTTGAGCAGGCCATGGCCGAGCTCGCGGCAGCAGGAGAGGAGCTCTAATGGCAGAGGTCAAAAAAATCGCCACGCGCGCAAGCTACGGCGAGGCGCTTGTCGGGCTGGGCAATGAGCACGATGACTTTGTAGTGCTCGATGCCGACCTGGCCGCCGCTACGCAGACCGGTAAGTTTAAGGCCGCTCACCCTGAGCGCTTCTACGACGCCGGCATTGCCGAGAGCAACCTGATGGGGCTCGCCGCCGGTATTGCGACCACGGGTCACGTCGCCTTTGCGAGCACCTTTGCTATGTTCGCCGCCGGCCGTGCGTACGAGCAGGTGCGTAATTCCATCGGGTATCCGCACCTCAACGTCAAAATTGGCGCTACGCATGCGGGCATCTCGGTCGGTGAAGACGGCGCTACGCATCAGTGCTGCGAGGATATCGCGCTCATGCGCACGATTCCGGGTATGACGGTGGTCGTTCCCGCCGATGACATCGAGGCTCGCGCATGCGTGCGCGCCGCCTATGAGTTTGAGGGCCCGGTTTACATGCGTTTCGGACGCCTGGCAACACCGGTCATCAACGACTGCGAGGACTATGAGTTCAAGATTGGTCGCGGCGTGGTCGTGCGCGAGGGGTCCGATGTGACCATCATCGCTTGTGGCCTTATGGTCGCTGAGGCGCTTGAGGCTGCCGAGGCGCTCGCTGCCGATGGTATCGATGCCGAGGTCATCAATATGCACACGATCAAGCCGCTTGATGAGCGCCTGGTGGTTGCCAGCGCCAAGAAGACTGGTCGTGTGGTCACTGCCGAGGAGCATTCGATTATCGGTGGTCTTGGCGAGGCCGTGGCCTCGGTGCTCGCGGAGCAGCATCCGGTGCCGATGCGTCGCGTCGGCGTGCGCGATGTGTATGGCGAGTCCGGCCCTGCGGTCGATTTGCTGCACAAGTACGGTTTGGACGCCGACGGCATCGAAGCTGCGGTCAGGTCCGTGTTGTAAGGAAGGTTTCCATGGGATTTGTATCTGCCAACCAAGTGACAATCGGGTATACCGCCGCCTCGCGCGAGGACGCCCTGCATTATTTGTCCGAGCAGGCCATCGAGCTCGGCTTTGCCGATGACGCATCTGCCGTAGAGGCCGCCTTCATTGCTCGCGAGAACGAGGCCGAGACCGGCCTTGTCGCCGGTTTTGCCGTTCCGCATGCCAAAAGCGACGCGATCCACACGCCGGGCGTTGCCGTGCTTAAACTGACCGAACCCGTTGAATGGCCGAGCTTCGATGGGGTGCCCGTCGATGTTGCGCTCGCGCTGTACGTGCCCGCCGGCGAGGCCGGAACTACGCACCTGCGTCTGCTCTCCAGGGCTGCCGTGATGCTGATGGACGCCGGCTTCCGTGACAAGGTGCGCGCGAGCACCGATCCCGTTGAGATTGCGGAGCTCATCAATAGCGGACTCGAAGACTAGAACGGTCATCCCGTTCAATCAATTGATCCTTCTCCAAGGAAAAGGGCCGCGACGCCGTATGGGTGTCACGGCCCTATTTGCGTTTCCCCAGATAAAACCTGCCAAAATAAACCTGTCCCTTTTTGGCACGCCTGCGGGTCAATGCACGTCAAACGAAGTTGCGGTTGGGGTGTATGCGTTTTGAGAGCAGGACCCATGGTTAGAGAGATTACGCTCGTCTCTCTAAATGTCTCTCTAAAGAGAAAGTAGGCT
>CABQLK010000050.1 GCA_902465015.1 uncultured Collinsella sp. | reverse complement strand
TTTTGACTACTTGTCGATTTGATTGCCCAAGTAGTCAAAATAGCCCCGTCCCAAATTAGCTGTCTTGCCCCATCGGGCGGGAGCAGGTAAGATATATCGAGCGCCTAGCGCGTTCGATGGGTTCGGATGACGACATGTTCCGAATCTGGTCAGGTCCGGAAGGAAGCAGCCATAAGGAGCCTCTGTCGGGCATCCGAATCCATCGAGCGCACGGGCGCTTTTGGTGCCGCGATGCGGTCCCGGTGCCGGCGGGCTGTTTGGTGTCTCGCTGGTCCTCGGCTTTGCCTGCGGGATCGCTCGACTACCAAACACCTCGCCGCCGGCCGGGCCCCGTCGTCCAAAAATCACCCGTAAAGGCGCGTTAATCTGAACAATTCAATCCCTTGTCTAGTGCTGCTCATTGGCTTTGCCAAAACATGTTCGGGCGCTTTGTCTCTGTGCCTAGTTTCCTGATTGTTTCGGGGGCTTGTTCTGTAACGAGTTGCTTACGCATCTCCAGGGCTCTCCGTACTATCATGAATCAGATTGAAGAGAGATGATGATAGGGAGCGCCTATACATGATTGAGCTGCTCAGGCGTTTTGGTGGTAAGTTTCGCCGGTATATGGTGATTGGTCCTGCGTGCAAGCTGATCGAAGTGATCTTTGACCTGCTGACGCCGCTGGTGATTGCCCAGATGATCGATAAGGGCATCGGCGCACGCGATGTGAACGCCGTTATTCACTGCGGTATGGTGCTTGGCGCCATGGCTGTGATCGGCATCTCGTTTACGCTTGTTTGCCAAAAGATGGCGGCGCTCACCTCGCAGGGCATGGGCACCGACATTCGCGGTGCGCTCTACCAGCACATCAATAAGCTGAGCTATGCCGAACTCGACCGCTTTGGCACGCCGTCGCTTATCACCCGCATCACCAACGACGTCAACCAGGTGCAGCTTGCCGTGGCGCTCGGCGTGCGTATGCTTATCCGCTGGCCCTTCCTGGCGGTGGGCTCTATGTGCGCAGCCCTTGCCATCGACCTTAAGCTCGGCATCATCTTTTTGATCTGCACGCCCGCTATCGGCCTGGTGTTTTGGTTTGTCATGGCGCGCTGCATCCCGTACTACAAGCAGCTGCAGGCAAAGCTCGACCGCATCGCGCTTATCTGCCGCGAAGGCCTTTCGGGCGCTCGCGTGGTTCGCGCCTTCGTGCGCGAAGATCACGAGCGCGAGCGCTTTGCCCAAGTTGCCGATGACCAGGCCAATACTGCCATCGCGGTGGGCAAGCTCTCGTCGATTCTCAACCCCGTCACGTTTCTTGTGATGAACCTGGGCGTGTGCGCCATCCTGTGGGTGGGCGGCATCCAGGTCAACGTGGGCGAACTCACGCAGGGTCAGGTCATGGCGTTTGTGAACTACATGACGCAGACCCTCACCTCCATCGTCTACGTCGCCAACCTGGTCGTGGTCTTTACCAAGGCGAGCGCCAGTGCGTCACGTATCAACGAGGTGCTCAATTGCGTGCCGAGCATCACCGACGAGGGCAACCAGCCGGTTGCACTGCCCGAGCCGGGCAATGTCGCTCCAGTTCCTGCGCTGAGCTTGAGCCATGCGAGCTTCTCGTTTGGCGCCGGCGCGGCAAATGCCGTGAGCGATGTGACCCTGGAACTGCCGCTGGGCAAAACGCTCGGCATTATCGGCGGCACGGGCAGCGGCAAGTCCACGCTCGTCTCGCTTATCCCGCGCCTGTACGATGCGAGCGCCGGCAGCGTGAGCGTGATGGGCGCAGACGTGCGCGCTTGGCCACTCGATCAACTGCGCCACGTGGTCGCGACCGTCCCGCAGCGCGCGTCGCTGGTGAGCGGCACTATTCGTAGCAACCTGACCTGGCGCGACGAGGCAGCAACCGACGAGGAGCTCTGGGCGGCGCTCGATATGGCACAGGCAAGCGAGTTCGTACACAACAAGCCACAGGGCTTAGATGCCCCGGTCGAGGCGGGCGGCAAGAACTTTAGCGGTGGCCAGCGCCAGCGCCTGACTATCGCGCGCGCCCTGGTGGGCTCTCCGCAGGTCCTAATCATGGACGACTCCGCCTCGGCGCTCGACTTTAAGACCGATGCAGCGCTTCGCCATGCCATTCGCGAACGAAGCATGCGCGGTGCCGCCGAGGGCGGGCTGCCGCTGACCACGGTGATTGTGAGCCAGCGCGTCTCGACCGTGCGCGACGCCGATATGATCTGCGTTCTCGACCACGGCTCGGTTGCCGGCCTGGGCACACATGACGAGCTCTATGCGACCTGTCAGCTCTATCGCGAGATTTGCCAGTCGCAGCTGCGCCGCGAGGAGCTTGAGGGCCAGCGGGGGAGCACAGCGCCCGCGCTCGCCCCAGGTGCCCCGACCGCCCCCGCATCCGTCTGCGCAAAGGAGGGCTGCTAAATGAATCCGTACACTTCCTCCGGTTCGGTCGCCACGATGACGGCCAACGTGTCCGGTAACGATAGCCTCAACGACCTGGGCGACGGCCCGCGCCAGCCTGGCGACCCCGAGCGCTATCCCGTGGGTGCGGTGACCCGCCGCCTGCTGGGCTATGTTCGCCCGCACCGCGTCTCGTTTACGGCATCGTTTGTGAGCGCCGCAATCTCGGTGATCTTGCAACTCTATACGCCCATCCTCATTGGCGAGGGCATCGACCTTATCGTCGCCGCCGGACAGGTGGACTTCGATGCGCTGCTGCCGCTTGTCACCAAGCTCGCGATTGTCGTCGTAGGTGCTGCGGCCTTCCAGTGGCTGCAGGGCTACTGCGTTAACCGTCTGTCCTACGAGACGGTGCGCGACATGCGCGTGGAGGCGAGCGACAAGCTCAGCCGTATGCCGCTCAGCTTTATCGACAGCCATGCCCACGGCGACCTCATGAGCCGCGTGGTCAACGACGTCGACCAGGTGGGCGACGGTCTGCTGCAGGGCTTTACCCAGCTCTTTACCGGCGTTATCACCATCGTTGGCACGCTCGCGTTTATGCTCTCCATTAATCTGACCATGACGCTCGTGGTGGTGCTCGTCACGCCGCTTTCCATTTTTGCAGCCGGTGCTATTGCCAAGCTCTCCAACAAGAGCTTTACGGCGCAGCAGCGTATTCAAGGGCAGCTCGGTGGTCATATCGAGGAGTACGTAGGCGAGCAAAAGCTTGTCGACGCCTTTGCCTATGGCCCGAACGCCCAGCAGCGCTTCGATGCCCTCAATGCCGAGCTCTACACCGCGGGCGAGCGCGCGCAGTTTATGGGTTCGCTCTCCAACCCCGGTACGCGTTTTATCAATAACATCATCTATGCCGTGGTCGCTGTGATCGGCTGCGTGGGCGTGATCGCGGGCGTGCCCGCGGCGCTTACGGTGGGCGGCGTGCAGATCTTCCTGTCCTATGCCAACCAGTACACCAAGCCGTTCAACGAGGTCACCAACGTCATTACGCAGATCCAGACGGCGTATGCCTCGGCGCGCCGCATGTTTGCGCTGCTCGATGCCCGCGAGCAGGAGCCCGATGCGGCGGATGCCGTGGAACTTGCTGCCCCGCAGGGCGAGGTCGCCTTTGAGCATGTGGACTTTAGCTACGTGCCCGACCGCAAGCTGCTGCGGGACATTTGCATCGAGGCTAAGCCCGGCATGCGCTTTGCCCTTGTTGGTCCCACGGGCTGCGGAAAGACGACGCTCATCAACCTGCTGCTGCGCTTTTACGATATCGATGCCGGACGCATCATGGTCGATGGCCGGTCTTCGCGTGACTACACGCGCGCGAGCCTGCGCCGCGCCTTTGGCATGGTGCTGCAGGATACGTGGCTGTTCGAGGGCACGGTGGCGGAAAACATCGCCTACGGCTGTCCCGACGCCACGCGCGAGCAGGTTATCGAAGCTGCCAAGCGCGCGCATGCGCACAAGTTTATCGTGCAGCTGCCAGGCGGCTACGATACGGTCATCGGCGAGGACGGCGGCACGTTTAGCCAGGGTCAAAAACAGCTGCTGTGCATTGCGCGCGTTATGCTCACCGATCCGGCGATTCTGCTGCTGGACGAGGCAACGTCGAGCATCGATACGCGTACCGAGCTGCAGGTGCAGGCGGCATTCGACGAGCTCATGGCCGGTCGCACAAGCTTTGTCGTGGCGCACCGCCTGAGCACCATCCGCAACGCCGACTGCATTCTGGTGATGCGCGACGGCCAGATTATCGAGCGCGGCACGCACGACGAGCTGCTAGCGGCAGGCGGCTTCTACGCCGAACTCTACCGCAGCCAATTCGCCCAGTAGGGGCCACCGATTAGCGGCAGATGGTTTACATCTGCGTTGTTAGTACTAAGATATTCATCTAATAAATTGCATTAGTGGCTTTAGTTTTGGGGGAAACGAGGCAACGTGACTATGACGTGCTCTTTGGTGGTTAACAGCAAGAGCGGTAATACCAGGATGGTTTCGGGCGCGATCAAGCGCGCTCTGCAGGCTGCGGGTGTTGAGTTTGTCCATGCCGCGGCGTTGAGCGACGATGCAGATGCGGATCAGGTTGCGCTCGAGGCGCAGGGCGCCTGCGCGGCCGACACGGTGCTCGTCGGTTTTTGGTGCGACAAGGGCGCGTGCACGCCTTCGGTCGCGACGTTGCTCTCCGCCTTGCACGGCAAGCGCGTCTTTCTGTTTGGCACCTGCGGTTTTGGGGCCGACCAGAGCTATTATCAGCAGATTATCGATCGTGTGACCTCCAATTTGGCTGAGGATGCCGAGCTTGCGGGCTGGGCGATGTGCCAGGGCAAGATGGGCCCCGCGGTCAAGCAGCGCTACGAGGCCATGCTCGAGCAAGATCCCGACAACGCCCGATTTAAGATGCTGCTCGATAACTGGGTCGCCGCAAAGGATCACCCCACCAAGGAAGATCTGGACAACATGGCTGCAGCCGCCAAAAAGGCCGTGCTGGGGGAGTAGCTCCCATCGCTGACGGCGGTCGGTCCATCTTTCTAAATGAAACGTCCTCCCGGGCGTCGGGGCACGAAGTTCCCTGCTCTACAGTCCTGCGCAAGACGAAGGCCACATTAAGTGGCCTTCTTTGCGTGCGGAACTCGCGATGAACTTCGTGCCCCGCCGTCCGGGAGGACGCCTCTTTATTGATGGGAGGCCTGATAGGTCGATGGTTCCGTGCCCGGATGCGTCCAAAGTGGGACGGGCTTTCCGGATGGGCAGGCTTTCGAAAAATGCGTCCCGGAATTTGCCTTTGGAATGGGACGTAGTTTCCCGTTGAGGTGCTTTGCGGAAAGTGCATCCCACTCTGGGCGGTCGAAGTGGGACACACTTTCCCAAAGGCGCTCCAACGGGAAATTGCGTCCCATTATTCGGTCAAGAAACGGGATGCATTTTCCCAATGAGAGCAAAACCGGAAAATGCATCCCACAATCAGCCCTCAAAGTGGTACGCCGTTTTCCAATGAGGCTCAAGCGGAAAATGCATCCCGGAATTTGCGCTCAAAGTGGGATGCGGTTTCCGGTTGAGGGTCTAAGGGGAAAATACATCCCAGAAATGGCCTTTGAGCTGGGATAAGATTTCCGCGGCATCTCGGATTCTCAAAAATGAGACACGCCGTTGGCGAAAATGAGACACGTGATATCGGGCATCGGATGTATCATTTGCAAAAATGAGTCCACTCCACTCGAATAAAGCGAGGTCCCTCATGTACGTTCCACACCCCCGTATCCGTAGGCTGTCGAAAATCCCGCTTGTTGGGACGGCGGCGCTTGCTGCGTTGATCGCCACGAGCGTCGCCTGCTTCACGGCCACGCCCCAGGTTGCCCAGGCGGCAGACGCGCCCGCAATCACCGATATGACCGAGCAGGATTATCAAGCCCTGGGTCTGGGCACGAGCGAGGACATTCCGGCCGATACCGTTGGCCCCTATTCCACTGATACCCCCACGACGTTTGCCACGCGCAGCGAGGTCTATATGGCAGCTAACGGTAGCCATGGCAATCGCTACACTCTGCGCGACAAGCTCGAGAACGTCGAGCGCGGTGACATTGGCGGCAGCAGCAAACTCACCGATGGCTATGGAAGTGTGTGGGGCGCCGCAAAGTTCTGGCAAAACGTCAACAACTTCGACACGAACAGCGATCTCTACAAGCATAGCGACTACGGTGGCGGCACCTGGTCGTACCTAAGCAACAATGAGTCCTCAACAGTACTCGCCAACGACAACAACGGTTTCTCGGGCATTCACGCCACGAGTGTTGAGTTCTGCAGCGACGCCAGCACGGGCAAAAAGAGCCGCGTTGCCGAGCTCCGTGCCTACGGCGACAGTTCCTCCACGACGATTGACGGCAAGTCATACGCCGGAAAGGTTGAGCTGGTCCTCTACTCGTTTAGCAACGGGCGTACGCGCACTCTCGACACACACCTGCCGGTGACGGTCAACACTAATATGATGTACGAAGGCCGTTTTAAGTACCTGGATGCCGGTTACCTGCAAGAGCACGACGCCGTCTTTGATGTCGAGGCGGGCGATGTCGATGGCGACGGCGTCGACGAGCTTTTTGTCTACGCGGGCTGCTATGTCGACGAGAACGGCGTGCGCAAGGCTGTAGTCGACATGTATGACTTGGAGGGCGGCAACTGGAAGCAAAGCGTCGTCAAGATCGATGCCGGTAACGCCGCGGACTACACCACGCACAACAAGGGCGGGAACGACTCCTGGACGCAGCTTCAGTCAGCTCCTGTCGTTTCGCTAGCGGCCGGCGACCTCGATCGCGATTTTTGCGATGACCTCGCCATCGTGGTCTCGGCACCCTACGGCAAGAAGAATATTGATAAGTCGACGCATTGCGAGCTGTTTTCGTGGGATGCATCCAAGGGTGCGCTCGTCCATGTCGATGCTCTGGGCGACGCGGGCGCAATCTCCCTCTCCGCGAACGGCAAGACCATGGTCGCTGCGAATGCGACGTTCGGCACGTTTGCCGCCTACGATGAAGAAGGAAAGAAGACGGGTGAAACCGTCACGGGCCTTATTCTTGCGGGCTATGACTGGCAACGCAGCGCTTTTGATTACGGCGCTTCTGACGACAGCAAGGGGCTGTACGGCGCGCTGTACCGCTACGCGTATTTTGACTCGGAGTCTGGCGAGTTCAAGCTTTCCGATTGTAAGGAATACAGAGACGGGCTCCTCGCCTCCTATGGGCTGATGCATGCGCCCAACAGCGCATGGAAGGATAGCGCTCAGGATAAGCGCTATCCGTGCACCTTGGCGCCTATTGCCCTTGCCACTGCCAACCTTGACGGCCTGTCCGAGCAGCTGGCGGTTGACGAGGTGCTCGTGGGCGGCGATGTGTTCCGCGACTTTGCCTGCAACACGGCACAGAGCGGGGCTCAGGGCTTGGGGTCCATGGTCGGAACCATGAGCATGAGCGGTCAGCAATACAACAGCAGCAACAAGCATGACCACAAGGGTATAGAACAGGTGTGGATCAGCGACGTCAAGGCGGGCAGCGTCTCGGGTTCGGACCGCTATAACGAGAGCTTTATCGCCGTGGTGGGCAAGCACCGCGACGAGGACCTGCGCAAGAACGATGACTACTATTGGATGACCGCCTCGCATTTTTCGCTCGACGAGAACGGGAAGGTGCGCCGCGGCGAGGAGCAGGTGATTAGCGAGAGCAACCGTCGCGGCACTACCTACGGCACATTTATCTCGCTCGCGCTGCCCGATGTCGACAACGACAGCGTCAAGATCACGTACAAGGACCGCTACAAGGTCTATACCAACCCGCGCGTGCTTGCCGTGCTGCAGGATGCGCCCTATGTTGAGGATCTGGAGCAGGCATACGGCTATCTGGTGTTGGGCGGCACGTCATACGGAGAGGAAAAGGGCACGGGGACATCCCAGGGCTATACCATTGGCGCCGAGTTGGGCGTTGCCGTCGAGGTGCAGACCGGTCCGCCCCTGGTCGCGATGAATGCTTCAGTCGATTTTGCCGCCGAGGGATGCTATGACTACCGGAGCGAGCGCACGGTCAGCGCAAGCGTAAGCTATGAGTCGCATGCCGGCGAGGGTGACAAGGCCGTGCTCTACACGATTCCGATGGTCTATTACGAGTATGAGATCGAAAATGAGGAAACTGGTGGCAAGGGCGTGATGGCGACGCCCGTGTCGCTCGGCGCGCAGACCTCGGTCGTTAATGTCGAGGCCTATGACCGCATTGCCAAACAGCACAATATGACGCCGCTCAGCTACTTTTTGACCAACCGGTCGGGAGAACCCGGAACCTATCAAACGACGCTCAACGGCGAGACTCCCGTTGGGGATTCCTTTGGCCTGGGCAAGCCTGGCGTAACGCGCGCCTACACGCACGATGGGTTTAACGGCGCCGTCGCGCAGTCGGGGGCGAGCATTGAGCAGACCATCGAAGTCGAGGAGGGCAAGGAGCAGGAGCTCGAGCTCGGCTTGACGCTGAACGGCAGCGTTGTCATGGGCGCGAAGCTCGCAAAGCACGAGTTGTTTGGCGGCCTGTGCTTTGGTGCCAACGCCGGCTTTACTACGGGTAACTCCTCGAGTGAATCGACCGAATACGGCGGCACCGTCGACAACCTGCCCGAGGCCGCGCAGGGCAAGTACGGTTTTGTGTGGCGTCTGGGCGTCAACGCGGTGGATGTCGACAAGTTCGAGGCAGACTCGGGCGACAAGCTCGGCACCAAGGACACCGACCAGTTCTGGATCGTGGGCTATGACGTTAAGGACGTCGAGATGCCCGACGCGCCGGCCGTGACGGGCTTTACGGCAAACGCCGTCGATTCGACCAGCGTTACGTTTAGCTGGGACGATGTACTCGCAAACAAGAGTGGCTTTAGCTACGGCGTGGGCATGCTGCAGAGCAATGCGGCGGATGCGGTCGTCAATAGCTGGAAGATTGCCGACAACACGCAGACCTCGCTCAAGTGGGATGGGCTGCAGCCCAATACGGAGTATCGATTCGCCATCGCCGCCGTTAAGAATGGATCCACGACCGAAACAGGTATTCGCTCGGCAATCATCACGGTCAAGACCATGCCCGATGGCATGACGATGACCGTGAGCGGACCTGCGGCGGATGCTGCGGAGGGGTCGGATCTTGGATACGACTCTTCGGTTGAGCGCACGGCGGGAAGCCACCTGACGCTCTCGGCGATTGGCCATGTGAAGCAACTCGGTGCCGACGATAGCGAAACAGGGCTGGCACCGACCTATATGTGGTACCGCAAGGGCCGCGGCGAGACAGAGTTTAAGCTCGTGGGTGCCGATGGCAACCTCGCGGCCGGAACGGCCTCAAAGCTCGAGATTGACCTGACCGCAGACGATGACGGTGCGCAGTATTACTGCCACGTGGGATACAACGACGTGGGCCTCGACACCGGCACGACGCTCGTGAATATCGAGGCCGAGGAGACGGCGCCCACAACGGTGAACGCCACCCCGATCCGCACGCGCCGCCTGTTCTCACAGGCAAGTGCGGGCGCCAAGAAGTTCCTGGACCATACACTGGTAAACACCGCCGGCCCAACCGATTCCGAAGGCTCAAAGGACCCCGAGACTCCTGAGACCCCGACGAACCCGGACAAGCCCAAGTCCGACAACGGAGCTAAGACCGACACCAAGGTCAAGACTACGACCACAGCGAAGAACCTCGCAAACACCGGCGACCAAACATTCGCCCTAGTCGCCACCGCAGCAGCAGCGGGAGCAACGCTCGTAGTGATAGCCCTCATCATGCTGATCAAGCGCCGCAAGACCCACTAGTAGCCAGTCGAACATATCGACAACCCAAAAACCCGGGTAGCCAAAAAACAGGCCACCCGGGTTTTCTGTTGAGTGGAGACTCCGCAAGCGGAAACTGCATCCCACAATTAGCGCCCGGAACGGGACACATTTTCCGTCAAGCCCTCATCCGGAAAATCCATCCCAGTTTGAGCGCCCAGACCGGGACGCACTTTCCCAAAGGGTCCTCAACGGGAAACTGCGTCCCATAATTAGGCCGAGAAATGGGATGAACTTTCCCAATGAGAGCCAACCGGAAACCACGTCCCAGAATCAGCCCCCAAAGTGGGACGCACTTTCCCAACGAGCCTCAACCGGAAAATACATCCCGGAATCCAGCTGAATAGTGGGACACACTTTCCCAATCGGGTCCCAAGTGGAAACTGCATCCCATTCCAGACAAGAATTCCGGGACACACTTTCCGCAAACAAAGAAGGCCACATAACGTGGCCTTCAACTTATATATGTTCGGCGATACACCCAAGACAAGCCACGCCCCAACATCAGGGAGTCTGTCCAGGCGGAGGCATATAAGGTTCATCGCGAGTTCCGCACGCAAAGAAGGCCACTTAATGTGGCCTTCGTCTTGCGCAGGACTGACCGAGCAGGGAACCTTACGTTCCGCGTCGCCGGGCAGACGAACCAGTTAAGACGCGCTGCTACTTGATCTTGGTCGTACCCGGCGCCAGGTTGGGGTCGGTTTCGTTGGCCTCGGTCTGGAAGTGCTCGGTGTACACGTTCTTGCCGTCGCGGAACATCTCGTAGTACTGCATCTTGGCGTAATCCTCGCGCGCCTTGGTGGCGGCTGCAGCTTCGGCGTCGTCACCGGTGACGTTGGAGGAGAGCGCCCAGCGCAGGCTGGCGTCCTCGTAGCCCACCGAGTTGATGGCGGGCAGCGACTCGCGCAGCGTCATGTGCGCCTTCTGGTAGTCGGTCAGCGGTGCGCCGATCAGCTGCATAAGCTGCGTGGACAGGTAGTTGGTGGACAGGTCGTCGACCTCGCTTGTCTGGTCGCAGCCGGCAACGTCGTAGTTGGCCCAGATGATGTAGTCGGTCTGCCACAGACGTTCCTGGTGCGTGGCATCGTCCTCGCCAGTAAACCACTTATCGTTGAACTTGGACGGGAAGAACGGCTGGTGGTCGCCCCAGAACACCACGACCACCTTGCGGTCGAGCTTGCTCAGGGCGTTGAGGAAGTAGCGAAGCGCCTGGTCGGACTGCTCGATGCACGAGACATACTCGTCGACATCGGAGAGCGTGCCGTCCTCGACGGTTTTGGCGTCCAGGTCGGTCGTGTCGATATTCAGGTGCATCTGCTTGTCGACCGGCAGCAGGCCCGTATCGTAGCCCGAGTGGTTCTGCATGGTCACGTCGAAGATAAACTGCGGATCGGCGTTCTGGTTGAGCAGCTCAAGAATCTTGTCGTAGGTAGCCTGGTCGGTCACCATGCCACGCAAGGTGTCGGCTCCCTGGAAATCGTTGATGGACAGGAACTGGTCAAAGCCAAAGTCCTTGTAGACGTTCTCGCGGTTCCAGTTGGTTGCGTGATTGGGGTGCATGGCCGTGGTGGAATAGCCGAGCGATTTGAACTGCTCTGCCAGGTTCCCGGTCGTTTCCATGTTGTAGATGGTGTAGGGGTACACGCCCGAGCCCAGGTTGGCCATGGAGTTGCCGGTCATAAACTCAAACTCGGTATTGGCGGTGCCGCCGCCGTAGGCGCTCACGTAGAGCTTGCCGCGGCTGAGGCAGTTGGACAGGCTCTTAAAGTACTGCGGACCCTCGTAGCCGGCGCGCATGTTCTGGTAGATCGACAGATCCGAGAACGTCTCGTTCATGATGGCGATGACCGTGGGCTTCTCGCTGTCGAACTGCTCCTTTGCGGCGGCGCGCTCGTCGCTCTTGGCCGCGTCGGACTTGTCGTAGGCCTTGGCGTACTTTTTGAGCGTGGCCTTGGCATCGTCGACGGAGTAGTCGGCGGGTTTGGGCGGCTTGATGGACTGCGCTGCGCTAATGAAAGCGGGCAGGTAGCCCTCGCGCCAGTAGCTCTCGAGCGGACGCCAGGTGTAGACGGTGATGCCGAGAGTGTTGTAGTAGTCGATGAGCGTAACATGCGCGGTCACACCGCCCAGGCACAGCACGGCCACGAGCAGGTTGGTGAGCAGCATGCGCTTGGCGTTGGCGGCGCCCTTCTGACGGTGCGGTGCCACCAGGCCGGCGTACTCGCATAGCAGCATGGCGATGGCGGTAAAGCCCATGGACAGCACGCAGAACAGCGAGATGGAGAAGGTGTAGCCGGTGCCGGCGACCGCGGCGGCGGTGGAGATGGCCGAAAGGTCGCCCGGCTGGATGGGCATGGACTTAAACGTGATAACGAAGAACTCGGCAATGCCCAGGATAAAGAGGGCAAAGGCCAGGACCGCGGGGGCTGCGCCGTGGCGCTGGAATAGGAAGAACAAGCCGACCATGAGCGTGGCGATGATGGCCCACTCGAGTAGGATGCACAGGGGGTAGACCCAGGTAAAGTCGTGGTTGGACGATACCTCCATGCCCAGCAGCGCAAAGACGCCGGCGAGCAGCAGGCACAGGACGGCGGCGACGAGCGGTTTGCCCACAAAGGCGCCGCGCAGGCGGGCGAGCTTGCCGGTGGGGGCGGGGGCGTCGGGCGCGGCGAACGCAAAGACGCGCGGGGCGATGCGGTCGCGTGCGATGCTGGCCCAAGCGCAGCCGGTGAGGATGGCGTTGGTCAGGATGAGCATCACAAAGGCGAGCGGCTCGTTTTGAGCGACGAGGCCCACGGCGCCCCAAATAGTCAAAAAGACCTGGAACAGGCCGAAGGCGACGCTCCACCCAAGAGCGCTTTTGGCAACGGTGCCCGACTTTGCGCGAATGGCTTTGGCCTCGCGCAAGACAAGGTAGACGGTCGCCGCAAGACCGACGAGCGAGATGGCGGCAGCGAACATGCTGAGACTCCTCACAAACTAAAACCTACGAAAGCGGGGGTTTACCCGATTGTTACCAAGATATGCACTGCAATTGGTGGCTGCGCACAACAACCAGCCATATTAACGCGCGCGTGTGGCGGTG
Organism: uncultured Collinsella sp.; assembly: GCA_902465015.1. Lineage (GTDB taxonomy): Bacteria > Actinomycetota > Coriobacteriia > Coriobacteriales > Coriobacteriaceae > Collinsella. The sequence goes on along the minus strand of CABQLK010000050.1, from coordinate 1,008 downwards.
TGGCGCAATGTAGTGGCGACCTGCGCGATAATGGACGGGAATTACACGGAAACGTAAAGGCTTCTTAAAGAATTAGCGAGGATGAGGCGATGAACGAACGGGCTTGTATGACGAGTGCGGGTGACGTGGACGCTGGCATGGACGCGGGCGGCTATCCGGTCGAGACGACGGGCAATGCGGTGCTGGACACGTTGGAGCACCGTTCCTCCACGCGTGCCTTTGCGCGTGATGACGACGACCGTCCCGTGGCGGTGACCGACGAGCAGCGGGCGGCAATTTTGCATGCGGCGAGTCGCGCGCCGTCGGCGGGCGCCATGATGATGTATTCCATCGTAAGCATTCGCGAGCAGGCTACGCTGGACCGCCTCGCCGACCTGTGCGATCACCAGCCCATGATCGCCAAGGCGCCCTGGGCACTAATATTTGTGGTCGATTATGCCAAGTGGATCGATCTGTTTGAGCACGTGGGCTGCTTTGAGCCCGAGTTTGTCGAGCGCACGGGTAAGGCGCCCCGCCGCGCGCCGGGTCTGGGTGACTTTGCCATCGCGGCCCAGGACGCCGTGATCGCCGCGCAAAACGCTGTGGTTGCCGCCGAGGCCCTGGGGCTGGGGAGCTGCTACATCGGTGATATCGTCGAGAACGCCGAGGAAGTTGCCGAGCTGCTCGATCTGCCGCCCTATACCATGCCGCTATCGATGCTCATCATCGGCACGCCCCGCAAGGAGCGTCCGGCGATTGCGCATCCTGTGGTGAACCTGGTGCACGAGGAACGCTACCGCCGTGCGGACGCTGCGACTATGGATGCGCAGGTGGCCGAGATGGACACGATGTTTCGCCCGCATGCCCGCGAGGTGGGGGAGCGCGTCGTGGACATCTATACCCGTAAGCACACGAGTCCCTTTATGGCCGAGATGAGCCGCTCCATGGAGTGGTGGTTCAAAAACTGGCTCGGAAAATGACGAATGTGACAAAGGGACAGTCCCTTTGTCACATTCCATATCGCCGAGG
>CABQLK010000049.1 GCA_902465015.1 uncultured Collinsella sp. | reverse complement strand
GGCGAGAGGCCCGAGCTTGTCATTGTCGAGGACACAAATTCGAGCTACGAATTCTTCAGTTTGCTATGCAAAAAGAGCAGCATTAAATGCATCAGCGCGGGAGGAAAATCAAATATTTGCAACTGCATTATGGACGCACCGGAAAACGACATCCTCGTGATTGCCGACGGCGCCGCCTTTGGACCAGAAATTGCGGAAGTAGCTGCTCTATTGCGCCGAAAGAACATCAAGCTATTCCTACCGGAATCGTTTGAATGGCTCGTGTTGAAGTCGGGATTATTCAACAGCAAACACATTAAGGACATGCTGCTTAACCCCGCTGAACATATCGAAAGCTCAAAGTTCTTTAGCTGGGAGAGGTTCTTTACTGCAGAACTCATCGAATGCTCACGAGACACACGTTTTCGATATGACAAGAGCTGCATGAACGAGGAGTACTTGAACCCCACCGCCCTTGCAGCTCTTGAGGATACTTTGCCGGAACTTGGCATTACTTCGCACTAAAACGAGAAGTACTCACTGTCGGAGGATAGGTTCGGTCCGAGCCACGGGTCACCATCGAGGAAGAGCTCCGGCCAGCGTTGCATGAACAGAGCTTGCTCGCGTTTCCAGCGGCGCAGCTTTTCCTCGTTAGCCTCTTCCCTGCCGCGCGAGGTGAACTCGTAGTGGTACAGCTCGGCATAGGGCGTAAAGATGGTGCGGTAGCCCGCCTCCCACACGCGCAGGCAAAAGTCTGCGTCGTTAAAGCCGACGGCGAATTCCTCGTTGTAGCCCCCGACCTGCTCAAATACGTCACGTCGCACCATCTGGCAGGCGCCCGTTACGGCGCTAAAGTTGCCCGGACGCACAGCACGGGCAAGATAGCCCTCGCGCTTTGCCGAGAAGTCTTGGTTGGCATGGGCAAGTGCGCCGCGCACACCGACCAAAATGCCAGCGTGCTGCACAAGGTGGTCGGCAAAATAGAGCTTGGCACCCACCACGCCCGCATCGGGACGTTGCAGACAACCCATCATCTCTTCGATAAAGTCGGGGCTAATGACCTCGGTATCGTTGTTGAGCAGCAGCAGGTAGTCGCCCTTGGCGTGCTCCACACCAAAATTGATGATCTGAGAGTAATTGAACTCGCCCGGCCAGTACACAACGCGCGCGATACCCTTGCCTTCGGATGCCGCAGCCACGCGCTCTGGCAGGGTTTCGTAATACGCAAACGTCTCCGGGGCTTCGCTGTTGTTCTCCACCAAGACGATCTCGTAGTTGGCATACGCGGCCTTCTGGGCGATCGACATCACACAGGCGTCAAGCGTCTCAATGTGATCCTTGGTGGGAATCACAATACTCACCAGCGGCGCAGGCTCCGGCAGCGCATAGCGCATGCGGTAGACAAACGGCGTCTCGGCCTCCTCGACCGTTCCGCAAATGCCCAGCGCGTCAAAGTGACGCTGAAGCGCAAGGCGCCCGGCTTCAATAGCATACGGCTTGCTATCGGCAGACCCATCGGCGGTCGACCCCGGATGAACGCGCCAGTGATACAGCACGTGCGCAACATGCTTAAACCGCGCGCCCGCCGCAAGGCAGCGAAGCGTCAGGTCGTAGTCCTGGGCGCCCGCAACGTCTTCTGGGGACGTGCCAATGCGATCAATAAGCGCCTTCTCCACCATCAGGAAATGCGTCACGCAGTTATGGCTATAGAGCAGGTCAACGTTGAGTTTGGTCTTAAAGACCGGCTGGCCCCACTCCCCCGTTTTCTGGAACATGTCCTCGTCGCAGAACAGGACCTGGGGACGCTCGCCCTCGGCAGCCTTGTTCAGCGCGGAAACATACTGGAATAACGCGTCCGGTTCCAGAATGTCGTCATGGTCCAAGAACGCGATGTAGTCTCCAGTCGCCTGCTGAATACCAGCGTTGGTGTTGAGCACAATGCCGCCGTTGCCAGGCAGCTCAATACGACGAACCCGCTCGTCATTGGCGGCAGCCGCAAGATTGGCCACCGCATCCCATTCGGGCGAGGCGTCCATAAGCAGCAATTCCCAGTTGTCATAGCTCTGAGCTAGCACCGAGTCCAGCAGCTCGCGCAGGTAGACCCGATCAGTCTTGTAGCACGGCACCACAATGCTCACGAGCGGTCTATAGGCAAAGGCCACCGAAGTGACACACTGGCACGCCAAATCGCCCGGCTTTGCGCGATGCTGCTCAAACCAACGTCGATAAGCTGCGTCGTCTGCACGCGCGTCCTTCATACGGTTCCAGCTGTCGTCGACCATGCCGTTGTACAGGCGACCATCCATGGCGCAAAACCCGCTCTGGATCTGCTCTGTGGGATCGCTCACAATCGCGACAAAATCTCGTATATCCTGAGGCATCTCAACGCTCAGAAACGTTTTATTGACGCGGCATCCGTCCTGCTGCGGCACATCGACCTGCGACTCAAACACATGCACGGTGACATCGATGGCATTCATATGCGTATCGAAGATCTGGAACTCGGGTGCGCACTGGGGGTCTCCCGCCCAGGTAACCTCATAGCGCCACACCGCGCCGGCGTCTGCCGGCAAATAGCGAATGGCATCGATCTCGTAGCGACCGCAGCATTCGCCACGCTGCGCATCGCGAACGAGCGCACACATCGCAGGCTTTGCTTTGTAGTTAATCTTGGATTCCAGCTTGGCCACGCGGCTATCGAGACAAATGGAGCCCAACCTTTGGCCATCGGATGCAAAAACGACATCCATCGACGAGCCATCCAAAAACGGAAGCACCAAGACAGCGAGCTCGCGCTCGTAATCGGAAACGGAAGGGCAAAGCGCCAGCACACGGCCATGATCGACCGGGAGCACCAGCGACGGCACACAAGAACCGCTCGTCGTCGCATGGGCAAACGCCTGAGAGCCCTCCCGCTCAATATGCACGACGACATCCTGACCGGCAAAACGAAGCAGCACAAACAGACGGCCCTGGCTGCGGCAAAGTGCCAAACGCTTGATACTCATCTACACTTCTCGCTTTCCCAGGGCGTTCGCTGCCATGCGTTTGCAGGCACCCAGGCGGCCAAACCTCAAGACGTCGTAATCGAACATGAGCTTTTTGCACCCACGGACATTGGGGGCCTTGCTGGTAAGCGCCGCGCGCACCATAGCAGCAACAGATGAAGCACATTGCGTGAGCGCAGCATCGCTACCCACGGCAGAATCGGCAAGCGCCGCGGCAACGGCAGCAAACACCTTGCCGCAGTCCGAACCCAGCAGCCTGAGCGCGTCGTACAGCACCAGATCGCACAGGAAGTATGCCAGGTCATCGGCATGTTGAGCATCGAGACCGTCGCGCTGCCAGTCAGCCAGCACCGCGGAGTAAATCTTCACGTGCTCCAGCAGGCGCGTCTCGTCGTCATAGCGCATGGTGTCCATGAGCGAGCCTTTGCGCGCCACGCGGTAGTCGTACAGCTTGTTCGAAATAAGCGCGGTCTTGCGCGAGCGACCGTACACGGCAAAATCGAAGACCTGGTCCTCGCCATACTTGACGGTTTCGTCGAACACGATCCCGTTGCCCAGCAAAAACTCACGCTTGCAAGCAGTGCGCCATGCAAAGGGGCGAGACGCCTCCTTAAACAGCAGGTCGGAGCTATAGCCTTCAAACGACACATCGCGCGGGCTCAGCACATAGTTAAGCCACGGATACCCTGCCTCCAGCGGATACGGATTCGCGCCAAAGGTCAAAACGTCGCAGTCCTCGCGCCCAAAGGCATCGACGATCACACGACATGCATCGGGCGTAAATCGGTCGTCGGAATCCAAAAACGCGACGATAGGAGCCGAGGACGCAGCGATACCCGCGTTACGGGCGCTCGACAAACCACCGTTGGGTTTATCAATCAGCGTAAAGCGCGCGTCCTTTTCGCAATAGGCAGCCGCAATATCGCGCGAACCGTCCGGCGAGCCATCGTTGACCAGCACGCCTTCCCAATCGGGCATGTCCTGCGCAAGCAGGGAGTCCAGGCACCAGGTCAGGCACTCCTCCACCTTATAGATGGGAACGACAACGGAAATCTTGGGGTTAGCCATAGTCACTCGCTCCTACTGTGCGGCCGGAACGTCATCGGGATGCGGGTTGTCGCCGTAGGTGCGCTGATACGTCAGCACGCGCCAGACCAGCGGCAGGCCGCCAATCTTAAAGTAATGCTTAAACGTATTGAGCTTGCCCGGCTTCTTAAAGTCAAAGCGCGAATCGATATAGGCGCGGGGCGACTTGACCATCAGGCGCAAGTCGGTCTCGCCACGCGGGTCGAACAGGGACAGGTCAAAGCGACCAGCATCCCAATCGGCCTTGAGCTCGGGCGAGGCCTTCTGCCAAAACTGTTCGCGCAGCTCATCGACCAGACGCTCATCATTCCAACGGTACGTATCGACCTTCATGCGCATTAAAATGCCCTGGAGCTGAACCTTGAGCTCGGGACGTTCATCCAAAAAGCGCTGCATCTCGGCGTATTCGTCGCACACGCAAAATACCTTGTTGGGCGAATTAACTGAGCTCTTCTCGTTGTCTTGGCGATAGCACAAAATGGGGTCCGCGATAAACGCTGCACGCTCGGCGCATGCCCAAACCTTAAAGTTAAAGCCTGCGTCCTGATACGAGGCGCCCGGCGTGGGAAGGAACCGAATCTGGTTGTCGTTAAGGAACGTGCGTCGATAGATGGCAGACCAAATGGAAGGCTTGCGGTAGAAGATACCCGGACGATCGGCGGGGCGATACGCCGCACCCGTCATATGCTCGTCGATAATTCCAAACAGCTCGCGGCGCTCGCTGGGCGTGGACCAATACAAGTAAAAGTCACCCTTAACGACATCGGCATGCTCGGCGTCGGCCTTGGCAACCAGCTTTTGAAGCGAATCCTCAAACATAAAGTCATCGGACTCCAAAATGCCCACGTACTCACCGCGCGCCATCTCCAGGCCGCGGTTCATCGAGTCGCCGTAGCCGCTATTGGCCTTGTCGATCATCTTGACGCGCGCATCGCACTCCATGTACTCGCGGATGATATCCGGCGAGCTATCGGTAGAGCCATCGTTGATGCAAATGATCTCAATGTTCTTGAGTGTCTGCGCAACGGCAGAATCGAGGCACTCGCGCAGGTAGCGCTCAACATTGCAGATGGGAACAAGCAGCGAAACTTTAGGGGTATCAGAGTTCTGCAAGAGAACCTCCTGTTGAATAGCGTGTAACAGGGTTATTTTAGCAGCGAAGCAACGGACAACGGCAGCGCCTAGAATTAGATAAAGCGCTCCAGACAGGCTTTGAGACCGCGGGTCGAAAGATAGAACAGCGTGGCGTCTGCCATCGAAACGACCGAGGACGCCACAACGAGCTTGTGGGCGACACGGCGAACGGCGCCCTTAGCAGGCATATCCGCCCACTCCGTTCCCAAAAACGTCGTGAAATCCATATTGACGCGACCGGCCACGCGACGGAAACCATCGGCGTCCAGACGCGCCAAGTCAAACACAATAAGGTCCAAGAACCAAGTGATCAGCTCGCCGGGGCACAGGTCCAAAAGGCCGTAAACCGCCCAATCCTCCAAGACTTCCTCGAGCATTCTCATGTGGGCGTCAAGCTTTTTGGCGCGAGCATCGGCACTGTTGAACTCGTGCGTTGCCGAGTCGTTCTCCATCACGTAGTGGTAGAACTTGTCCGGCATGACGACGGTCTTGCGGGCAAGCGCATAGACCGCAAATTGGAATACGACATCCTCGCCCAAGGCCAAGCCGGGAGCAAAGCGAATGCCTTCGCGATTGAGCAGCTCGCGCGAAAAAGCCGCGCGGCATGCATAGGGCTGTGCGTTTGCGTGGAACAGCAACTGGGGATCTCGTGCGCCAAAGGTGCCCGCTTTGGGGCTCATGAGTTGTTGGACGCGTTTAGGTGCGGCGTCGGACGGCTCGCAAACGCCACCGAATACGGCGACCTCGGCATCCAACGACTCCATGGCCTGCAGCACGCGCTCCGCCGTTTGGGCGTCGATGTAATCGTCGGCGTCTACAAAGAAAACCACCTCGCCCTTGGCGGCATCGATTCCGGCATTTCGAGCGCACGAGACGCCCGCGTTTTCCTGGTCAATCACCAGCACACGGTCGTCGGTCTGCGCAATTTGACGCAAGACGCCCAGCGAATCGTCAGCCGAACCGTCGTTGACGCAGACAACCTGAATCGAGCGCTCAGACTGGGCCAGCAGCGAATCGAGGCATCTCTGAATGGAGCGCGCGGAGTTGTATACGGGAACGACAATAGTCGCTTTGGGAATCGAGGCCTCTCCCATACCGACCTACCCCCTCAGCGATTCGATGAGGAAGGCGGCAAGTACACCGGGGCCTCCAACCGATGCGTAGTATTTGGCGCGTCCCAAGGCTCCATCTGTTGCAAAGTGCGGATGCACGTCAACCCAGCCCTCAGGATCTTTGAGGATGGCAGCGAGATTCGCACGCTTCCACGGCTTCAGATCGTCCAGCAAAAACTCCCCGGCGTCCAAGGCCGCTTGGAACTCCTTGGCCATCTGCACCAGGAACTCCTTATAGAACTTAGGCGCCAAGCGCACATAGTTCCACATATACGAATCGTACTTAATGAGCTGATTGATCTTGAGCATGCGCGCGACGTCATCACTTGCGTGGTCGCGGGCATATTCCTCTCTGATCCAACGCTCAATCTCGGCATACTCGGCATTGACGCAAAAGACCTTGGCCGAAGAATTGACCGAAGAGCTCTCGTTGTCCTGACGATACGAAAGCACGGCATCGTGCAGGTAAACGGCCTTATCGGCGCACGCAATCACCTTAAAGGCAAACGACGTGTCCTGAAAGGATGCCCCTGGAGTCGGCAGGAACTTGATGTCGTTGTGCTCGAGAAAATCACGGCGGTACACAGCCGACCAAATCGACGGCTTTTGCTTAAAGAACTGCGTCGTATCGCTCGGGTGTACCGGCTTGCCGCAGTCCTTGGACCTAAACATCTCGTGTAGCGAGCGGCGCTCCTCGGGCTTAGACCAGTAAAAATCAAAATTCGCCTTCGCAAAATCGGCGTTGCAGCGCTCGGCTGCCGCCACAAGTTTCTCCAGCGCGTCGGGCGCCATAAAGTCATCGGACTCCAGAATGCCCACGTACTTGCCGCGCGCCATATCGAGCCCGCGATTCATAGAGTCGCCGTAGCCACTGTTGGCCTTATCAATCATCTTCAAACGCGCATCGCGCTGCATATACTCGCGGATTATCGCCGGCGAATTGTCGGTAGAGCCGTCGTTGATACAGATGATTTCGATGTCCTTGAGTGTCTGCGCCACGGCGGAATCGAGGCACTCGCGCAGGTAGCGCTCAACATTGTAGATGGGAATAAGCAGCGACAGAACAGGGCTGCCAGAGGAATTAGTAGACAAATGTGCTCCTTAGGAAATACCTGTCGTTTCATGGTATCAAAGGGTCAGCGCGCTAGCGGGCGTTTATATAATCTATGGAGCTCGCAGAGGCAAACCGATAAGAAAGGACGTCATGCAGCCCAAAGCCGCACGCAACATACCCATCGAAGCGCTGCGTTTGGTCGCGGTCGCCGGCATCGCGGTGTTCCACACCTTTCAGTGGACCTTCCAGGCAACCTGCGTCGGCGCCGTAGAATATGCCCCACTTGCGATGTTCCCCTATTCCGGCGTGCTCGGTTTTATTAACTTGCTGGGCTGCTGGGCCAACGAGGTCTTCTTTATGATTTCGGGCTATTTTCTCATCGCTTCGGCCGAGCGTGCTTGGGACGGTGGAGCAACATGGAAGTCGCAAATGCAACGGACGGCGCAGCGCCTGGGCAAGGTCATTTTGCCCACTGCGTTTTATTGCCTCGTGGCGCTCGCGTGGTCCACGGTCGTCTCACCCATTCCCGATGTTACCCTCAATACGCACTACTGGTACACGCTAGGCCTTGAGTTTATCTGGGTCTATGCCGCCACGGTCTTCATGGCGCCATGGTTTGGACTGGCTAAGAGTCGACTCCCCCAGAAAACCTACAAGACGACGGTCATCGCCGTTGGCATCCTCGCATTTGTTGTTAACGGGTATTTAGCCGCTATGAGTGCGACAAGCGCCGGCGAGTTTTCTTGGCTCCAAAAGCTCATGAGCGCTACCACGTACGTAGTCGCGTTTTTGATCGGCGGACTGCTCCGCGACGTAACCGGCGCCATGGATTCGGACAAGGCGGGCGCCTTAGGCACGCGGTCGCTCGCAGCGGTTTTGGTGCTCGCCACCATCCTGGAAGGAGCACTCTCCTTCACCGGCAACCTCACGGCGATGGCAGTCCTCTCCTACAAATCAACCTCGTTGATCTCGTTTGTCCTCGCTGCCGCCTCTCTGCTCTTTGCGGCGACCCGGCGCAGTGCCTCAGGCAATCCACGGACCGCAGGTGTCATCGTCACCTTATCGACCGCCACGCTTGGTTTCTATGTGATGCAGTCGCTCACCAGTAGCCTGTGGCGTCCCGTCTTCAATACGTTGCTCGCAAACATACTGATCAGCCAAAACAGCCCGGCAGCTATATGTATCGTCACAGGCACCGTCATTAGCATCGTCTTTGCCTTAGCGCTCCTCATCATCGATGCTGCTAGAAGCCTTATCGCTCGCAAGCTCAAGCGGCAATAGACACGCTGCCGTCAGACCCTAAAGCCGCTGCACCCGTGGCAGGTTCCTGCGTTTTATTCAAAGCTTGCCGCCAAAGCGCACCGAGCCTTTACAATAAGACAGTCCCAAGGACGTATTCGATAGCTTCCGCGCAGCGATCGCCAGCCGCGCGTGAAAGGATATATTGCCCCATGCCTTCAACCCTTCCCGCCCCCATCGACAAGCTCGCCATCGTCGTCGTTACGTACAAGCGCCAGGAACTCCTGGCCAACTTGTTCGACTCCATGACCGAGCTCACGGCAACGCCCTGGCGCATCGTGATTGTCGATAACGAGAATTCGCGCGAGACCGAGGCCATGTGCACCGCATTCAACGAGCGCGTGGCCAACCTGTGGGGCATCGACACCGAGCAGCCCGACGCGCAGGGCGGCACCGACCGTGTCATCTACGCCCCGCAGCTCGAAAACGGCGGTGGTGCGGGCGGCTTCTCCGCCGGCACCAAGTGCGCCTACGACCTAGGCGCCCAGTGGTTCTGGGTAATGGACGATGACGTGCTCGTCATCCCCGAAGGCATCGAGCGTCTTGCCAAGTGGACCGACCGCTACGATGTCATCCAGGGTTCGCGCCTGGACTTTGACGGCGGCGCCTTCTTTTGGCAGTACCAGCTCATCCTTTCGCTCGGCATTCCCAACCCCGTCGCCAAGTGGGATTTAGGCCCCGAGGGCTATCGCGCCATGAACCAGCTGTGCTTTGAGGGCGGCATGTTCTCGCGCCGCGTGGTCGACAAGATTGGCCTGCCTGACGCGCGCTTCTTCATCTACGGCGACGATGCCTGCTACGGCTACGTAGCCAGCCAACACTTCCCCGCCGCCGTTGTTGCCGACGTGGTGCTCAAGCGTGCCCGCGCTGTCTCTAACTGGGACATCGCCGGTAAGCGCCAACTCAACTCCACGAGCGACACCAACCGCTACTACATCATGCGCAACCGCGGTTATCTGGCCCGCTACATGCAGATCTATGGCGACTATCACCCCATGCTGTTCCGTCTGGGCAACGCCGCGACCTTCTGCAAGGAGTTCATTCGCCTGGCCGCCGTTGACAAGTGCTTTAAGACCGGTATTCCGGCGCTGCGCCGTGGCATGAAGGACGCCCGCAAGATCGTCAAGGACCCCAACTGGAAGCCCATGCCACCCCTGAAGGACACGGAACAGTAAAGGGCTTTCGACCGCCGCTACAGACGTTGGCACACCACGGACACACGCTGCCCATCAAAACCGAACCCCCAGCGCATGCGACCCACGCCGGGTCGCGGCACACGGATTTCGTCGATGCCGTCGCGCTCTATGTCGAGTAGCGACTGCACGGCCAGCAATTCCAGGCCCAGCGCATCAACATCGGGGTCATACATCATGTTAATCGTTATCAGCGGACGTTCATCGAGCATACCGATCGTATCGGCTATGTCGAACACGACGCCCGTAGGAAAAACCTGGATGTCCCAGCGACCCGCGCCACACTTTCGCCTCGAGGCAGGATTGGCATAGCCCGGCAAGCCAAAGCAGAGCCCCTGCAAGAGCAGATGATATGGCAGCGGCGTATCTGGGTCGGTCTCACCGATTCCCGCATCCCCCAGGATGCGACTTAGCGCCCGCCTCACGGTATCCTCGTTCCCACGGCACAGCCCGTCGCGAAACGCATCGACGTCTCGAATGTCTTCGGCAGCGCACTCAAACCACTCAACAATCACTAGACGCAAGGCCTGTCGAAGCTCGTTATTGGGCAATCGCAAAACACGGAAGCGATCGCCATGCTCTAGCTCCTCAGTCATATCTGTCGTCAGGAAACCGGACAGATACAGCGCTGTCCACATGCCATCGTCAGGCGAGACATCTGGCTCTGCAGTGCCCAAACAAAGCGGGACCTCAGCACACCCATGGGCCTGGAGCAAATCGAACAAGACCGAAAGGCGGTCGAGATTCCACCCGGCAACTACCCTACTCAGGCAATCCGCATACCCATACAGATCGGCGCGCACAGGCGCCGTGCAGCCTCGGTCCAGAAAACCGACCACACGCGCTGGACTCGAGCAATAGGCCCTACCAAACCGATATCCCTCGAGCCATTCACGCGCATCATCAAGGTATCCCTTGCGCCCAGCATGATTCAACAGAGCCTGGACCTCGGCATCAGAAAAGCCGAACCAACGGTCGCACCACGTCGAAAGCGGCGTCGACAGACAATACGAGCAGCCATACAAAGAAAGCGCCGCTTCGGCAGGGCCGGGATACTCCCCCATCAGACACGTCAGCCGCAACGAATCGCGCGCAGTGGCAATGGCGTCGAACAGCACGCGATCGAATAGCCCTGCCGGATCGGCGCCGGAAGCGCCCCTCGCGCTCGCACGGCCCAACCACGCCGCGTCGTACCCATCAACGAGCAATACAACCTGCTCATCGCAGGCCATCTCCAGCAGCTCAATGAGCACGCCAAGCACCGAGGCGACCTCATCCTCGCTCGCCACGCCACGCGCGACACGTTCGATGTGACGCACCTTATCTCGAGCTAAATCCGGAGCCTCCAAGAGCGCCAACAAGCGAGCGCACTCGCCCGAAAGGGCATCGCGCACGACGCCGGCAACAGCGGCGCCACGCCTCGCAGCGCCAGAAAAGTCCAGCGATATCACCGGATAGCAAGCATACTCATCCCGATAGCGCCCGCCGTTCGCATCCCAAATCTGAGCATCGGCAAACAAACGCTGACCAGAGCGACCGACCGCTGGACGCTCCAGAAAAGCCCTGAGCATCGACAAGTTCATGCTCTTGCCAAAACCCTCGGGTCGACAGCACACCACAACGGACGCGTCGCAGTCCAACACATCGGCAATAAACATGGTCTTGTCAACCAGCATGCAGCAACCAAGGGCCTCCGCATAGTCGTGCATGCCAATGGGCAAAACCGCATCGTCGGCACAGCCGATCAAGCGCACGCCAAAGCCAGCAGCACAATCAACATTTGCCTGTTCAGACACCAAAACGTTCCCCCTAAATCGCTGCACAATGCCAATTGTAATGACCGCCTCGCGCGTACCGACGACGCCGCGCGAACATATCGGGCAACGGTAGCAACAAGAGGTGTGAGGGGGCATAACTAATCGTTGCACAACAAAACGGGGCCCGATGCATTCGCACCGGACCCCGTCCCAACTCTTTAGTTATCTGACAACCGAGAGGCTACTCCTCCGAGCCGTCCTCCCCAGAAGCCTTCTTCTGCTGATCGAGCTTATGCTTACCACTTACGATAGACGTAGCGCCCAGCGTGGCCAAGCTTGCACTGGCAAGGCTCGCCATCACAATCAGATCGCCCGTCTTGGGCATGTTGCCGCCCGAGGACTTGGTAGTTGTAGTCGTCGTGGTCGTGGTGGTCACCGTTTTGGAGTCATTTTGCTCCTGGACCTGGTTGTCAGCACCGCTCTTGTCGTCGTCTTCGGGCTGTTTCTTTTCGCCCTCGGTCTTGCTCTCGCCCTTCTTCTGAGTGGACTTGTCGTCCTTCTCCTCAGAGCTAGAACCCTTATCAGATTCGTTCTTCTCGGAAGCCTTGTCCTTGGAGTCGCCCTTTGCGGCTTCGGTCTTTTCCGTGGAAACCTGATCAGAGTTGTCCTTGTTCTGGGCCGAGCCGTTATTGACGCCAGCCATCAGCGAAGAGCCCAGCGTAGAACCAAGCTGCACGGAGAAAGAAGGCTTCTTGTCCGGCGAAGCAACGGGAGCGTCCGGCGCCTTATTCGAGTCGTCCTTGGAAGCATCGGAATCAGGGGTTGCGCCAGAGCCGGAGCCGTTGTTAGAGCCGGTGCCAATAGACGAATCACTCGAGCCGGTAGATGAGTTAGAAGTGTCAGCGTCGGTCGAACCAGAAACGTCGCTGTCCGTATTGCCAACAGAGCTTGAAGGCGAATCGCCCGCAGCAGAGCCGTTCGAATCGGAGCCGCTCGAGGTAGAGCCGTCGTTGGTAGTGCCACCAGCAGAGCCATTACCGTCAGCATCGGTCGAGGGCGCATCCATCCTGTCATCGTTGACATCGTCACTCGAACCGTCATTCGAATCAGGTGTCGGCGAGGGCGCCGGCGCAGGCTCGGGCTGCACGGGCGTCGCGGCGGCAGCCTCGTCCTCAGCGATATAAACCAAGCAGTCCTTTAGCTCGTTGCGGTAGCGGTTCTTCCAGCCCTCATGATACTGGGGCTGGCTCGAATACTTGGTCGCCACGTTATTGACCACGCTGTTGGAGAGCGCCGTCACAAACTCGCGGTCGGACATATCGTTGGAAAGATTCGCCCAACGGAAGAAGTCCCTGCAACCACCGGTGCCGCACATGTTGGTGATGCTCCACACCATGCCCTTGACGCAATCGGCGCGGCCCGAAATATCAATACCCAGGCCGCTCTTGAGCCACGCCTCGGTCACCGCATAGTACGAGTTGTACGCATAGGCATCTTGAAGTGCTGAAAACTCAACAGGATCGGTGTTGTACGCACCTTGGAAGGCATCCTGCGCGATATGGCCCAGCTCGGTGAGCTGGCCGTTCTCGTACATGGCATTGCTCGTGTTGGAAATCTCGCTGCCGCGATCAATCGTATCCTTGAGCATGCAGTATTTTTCGGGGTTGTAGTTGTAGGCCTGCTTCATAAACGGGATGAGCGACCAACGACGGTCGAACTGGTAATAGCCCAGCGCGTTATAACCGTCGCCATACGAAAAGCCCTGGTTGTAATTACCATGGCTCTCGTACTTGGTAAAGTACTTCATCTCGGGAGTCACGTTGACAAACGAAACGCCCTGGACCGACCTCAGCACGCCCGAGAAAGACTGCTGGGTGTAGAGACCTTTGTCGATATCGGTGGCATCCGAGGCAACGCCCGGCGTGGGCTCCTCGGCGGCGGCGGGCGCGGGTGCGGTAACGGCGCCAAACGAAAGCGCCAGCGTCAGGCCCGCGACAATAGCAGAATGCTTGGGCTGCATAAGATCCTCCCTGCATTGGTGTAGTTAAAGTGCGGTTTGCAAAGATAGAATTAAGTATTGCAGCTCACCCGTTGTTGCACAACAACCCCTCGGTAAACGGCAACAACCCTCCGCGAAATCTTAAGGAATTACGAAATCTTAAGAAATTAAACAAACTGGTCGTCGGGCGCCAACAGAAGCTCGCCGTAACGCTCCATCAACCCGTCCCTCAACTGGCAGAAAGCAGGGATATAGACGTTCAAGATGCGCTGAATCAAATCTTGAGCGAGCTTGTTGTCATAGATATGGACGTTCGTATTGCGATCTCTGAGCATATCTAGCCAGGCCGCCTCATCAATAAAGTCGTAGAATCGGTAGGACTCCTTCAAGATGGCACGAGGAGACCCCGACGCGGCAAGCGTGGCGCCCTCATACTCGAGCAGACGCTTAAGGAGCTTCCAGCTCAGTTCAAATTGAAGATTGAACTTATTAATCAATCCACTCTGAACAAAATCA
>CABQLK010000048.1 GCA_902465015.1 uncultured Collinsella sp. | reverse complement strand
CGTTTGTTTTTCTGTCGAACTTCAGCACCATTTTGTATTTTCTGACGGTTTACCTTGAATTCGTCGGATTCTCGATGGTGGCGATTTCTAGCATGATGATTGCATATCAAGTGAGCAAGTTCATCCTTGAAGTTCCCACTGGCTATATTGCTGATAGGTTTGGACGAAAGACAAGCGGTCTCGTTGGCGTCGTGGGAATGCTTGGATACTACGCCGCCCTGCTTTTCGTCCGTTCTCCTCTGCTTTTAATCGGCGCGTTTGCTCTCAAGGGTTTTGCCGTTGCATGTGTGAGCGGATCCATAGAAGCAATTTACATTGACAGTGTCTCTCAGGACCAGCTCGTAAGACTTAATGTCGTTGAGCGATTTGTTTTCTATGCCTCTTATGCCATCTCCGCTTGTGCGGGCGGTTTCATTTCGTCTGTCGGTGCATATCTCATTGGTCTTTCGGCAGATATCATCGCAATGGTGTTGACGTTGGTTGTCGTTGTCTGCATTCCTGAGATGCGAAGAGGGGGCACTGCGGCGACACCTGAGCGTGGAATTAGCCCGAAGACGATCGGAGCCGCTATTGCGTACAATCGCATTCTTCGTTCGGCGTTCATCATGGACTGTTCTCAGGCGTTTGCTTTTGTCGCCCTAGAAGACTTTTTCTCACTGCTGCTTGCGGGTCGCGGAATGAATGCCGTCGCTTCGGGTGTGACCATTGCGGTCCAGCTCCTTGCCTCGGCCTCCATGGGGCTTATTGTGCCCAATGTGATTGCTCATGTCGACAAGGGCCGTTTTGCGCGTATTTGCGGCATTGTGCGCCTTTCCCTGACTGCCCTGTTTTTGATTCCCCTTACTCCGGCTAATTTGCTGCCCGTGTTCTATGTGCTGCAGACGGTTGCGTACTCGTTGTTTGCCCCAATCAAATACTCAGTTTTTCAAAATGCTGCCGATTCTTCGATGCGCTGTTCACTGATTTCGGTTCAAAGCCAGATGGTGGCGGTGGGTGCCGTTCTTTTCTATCTGCTCAACGCTGTGTTGAGTAGCGTTGCAGGCATTCGAGTCGTATTGCTTGTTGCGCTCGGGATTTCTTCCTTGGTGTATATCCCCGCGCTCTTTCGTCTTACAAGTCAAAGGCCGTGAGTATTCGGACATCGATAACTTATATATCAACGCAATAAACCCGAGCGCGAGGGCGTTTGGGTTTATTATTGAAGCGTATGTAACCTGGCGGCGCCACACCGCCTGTTAGTAGGGAGACACATGAACGTTCTGGTCGTCAACGCAGGATCTTCGACCCTTAAGTATCAGGTCATCGATACCAAGTCCCACAAGGTGTCCGCAAAGGGCTCCTGCGAGCGCGTCTGCTTTACCGGCGGTACCTTCACCCACGCTGCCAACGGTTCCAAGAAGGTGACCGAGAACATCGAGTTCCCCGACCACAAGGTCGCCATCGAGGTCGTCCTGAAGGACCTCGAGGCCAACGGCGTCAAGATCGAGGGTATTGGTCACCGTATCGTTCAGGGCGGCTGGTACTTTGGTGATTCCTCCCTCGTCGACGAGGACGTCCTCGCCAAGATCCGCGAGGTTGCCCCGCTGGCGCCGCTGCACAACAACCCCGAGGCCAACGTTATCGAGTACTGCCTGGAGCAGTATCCCGATCTGCCCAACGTTACGGTCTACGACACCGCTTTTCACTTCAACATGCCCGAGGTTGCCAAGACCTACGCCCTTCCCAAGGATGTTTGCGACAAGCTGCACATCCGTAAGTACGGCGCCCACGGCACCAGCTATCGCTACATCTCCAAGAAGGTCGCCGAGATGACCAACGGCGAGGCCCGCAAGGTCGTCGTGTGCCACATCGGCTCTGGTGCCTCCCTGTGCGCCATCGAGGACGGCAAGTGCATGGATACCACCATGGGCCTCACTCCGCTCGACGGCGTCATGATGGGCACCCGCTGCGGCTCCATTGACCCGGCTACCGTGTGCTACCTGCAGCGCGAGGGTGGCTACACCTTCGACGAGGTCGACGAGATGATGAACAAGAAGTCCGGTCTTTTGGCTGTGACCGGTGGCAAGACCAACGACTGCCGCAACGTCGAGGAGCTCGCCGCCGCTGGCGACCCCGAGGCTCAGCTCGCCTTCGACATGTTCGTCTACAAGATTGCCGCCAAGGCTGCCGAGATGGCCACTTCCATGTGCGGCATGGACACGCTGGTCTTCACCGCCGGCATCGGTGAGCACGCTCCGGCCGTTCGCGCCGGCGTTGCCGACCGTCTGGCCTTTATGGGCGTCAAGATGGACCATGCCCGTAACGCCCTGCGTGGCGACGGCGCTTGGTGCCTGTCTGCCAAGGATTCCAAGGTCAAGATCTTTGTCATCCCCACGGACGAGGAGTTCATGATCGCTTCCGACGTCGAGCGCATCGTCAACGGCAAGTAATTGCAAGAGGGGAGGGGCTGGACGACCAAGTGCCGTTCAGCCCCTCTTTTGCGCTCGTTGGGCGATATGCCTGATAGTTATTTATTAAGTTGTGATAACTTCTTATTAATATGCGGCCGCCTTAAGGGGTCTGCGTCGACCGTATTGCACTGCAAAGGAGTCTCATGAACGTACTTGTTGTCAACGCCGGCAGCTCAAGCCTTAAATATCAGCTTTTGGATACCGATACCCGCGAGGTTTTCGCCAAGGGCAACTGCGAACGTATCGGTTCGGACATGGGCATCTTTGGCCACTCCGAGAACGGTGGCGCCAAGCAGACCGAGGAGGTCCCTTTCCCCGATCATCGCTCTGCTATCGCTCGCGTGCTCGAGGAGCTCGAGAAGACCGACTTTACGATTGATGGCATTGGCCATCGTATCGTTCAGGGCGGCTGGCACTTCGATGATTCCGCGGTCGTCGACGACGAGGTTATGGCTAAGATCCTTGAGGTGGCCCCGCTCGCTCCGCTGCACAATTACGGCGAGGCCGCGGCAATCGAATATTGCCGCGAGAAGTATCCTGAGCTGCCCAACGTGGCCGTCTTCGACACCTCGTTCCACATGACCATGCCCGAGGTCGCCTACACCTACGCGCTGCCCAAGGACGTGTGCGACAAGTACCACGTGCGCAAGTACGGCGCACACGGTACGAGCCACCGCTACGAGTGGATGATGGCCAAGGAGATCCTGGGCTCGCGCTGCCACCGTCTGCTTTCGTGCCATCTGGGCAACGGTGCTTCGCTTGCCGCCATTGAGGACGGCGTGTGCCGCGATACCACGATGGGCCTCACGCCGCTTGACGGCCTGATGATGGGCACCCGTTGTGGTTCCATTGACCCGGCCACCGTGTGCTACCTGCAGCGCGAGGGCGGCTACAGCTACCAGGAAGTCGACGACATGATGAACAAGCAGTCCGGCCTGCTTGCCATTTCGGGCATCTCCAACGACGCCCGCGACATCCGCACGCGCGCCTCCGAGGGAGATGAGCGCTGCCTGCTCGCCTTCGATATGTTTGCCTACAAGGCTATGCAGCAGGCCGGCTCCATGATCGCCTCCATGGCGGGCGTGGATACCATCACCTTTACCGCCGGCATCGGCGAGAACGACTGGTCGATTCGCAAGGCCTTCTGCGACTGCTTTGAGTGGCTGGGCGTGCGCATCGACAATAACAAGAACCGCGAGGCCGTGGGCAACGGCCCGCAGGTCATCAGCGCCGCCGGTTCCGCCGTCACGGTCATGGTCATCCCCACCGACGAGGAATACATGATCGCCCACGACGTCGAGCGTCTGACCAAGAACAACTAGCGCACCCGTTTGCATGTAAACGAAAGGCCTCCAGAGCAACAGCTCCGGAGGCCTTTTTTCTGGCAGGTGGACGGTGGAAACTCCATCCCATTTTGAGCGCAAATTCTGGGACACGCTTTCCGGTTGAGGCGCGTTGCGGAAAGTGCGACCCACAAAAGAGCAAAATTCCGTCCCGCAGTTTCCCAAACAGCCCCCAAGCGGAAGCCACATCCCACAATCCGCCTCCAAACCGGGACACACTTTCCGGTGGGCCAGACATCAGACCGCAGCCAACATTCCAGTCCCAAAGTGATCATCGCCGGCAACGCCTGCGCCCCCAGCAACGGCACCCATCCATTCAGATCTTCAGCCCCAGCTCGTAGCCAAGCCGCCGTCCGCTCCAGATTCCCTGAATGCTACGTGGCGGTAGAAGGCCGTACGGGCTAACCCCTGAAAACATCCCGCAGACCAGAAACGCCCCCGTTCGCAGCTCCGAAGGAGCAGAACGGGGGCGTTTCATTGGTCGAGGACGTTTTCAGGGGTTAGCCCGTACGGCCTTCGGGGGAGTGCGTCCGCTACTCAGCCATCTGAGCCTGGACGGCGGTGATGGCCACGACACCCACGATGTCGTCAGCAGAGCAGCCGCGCGAAAGGTCGTTAACCGGCTTGGCGATGCCCTGCAGGATGGGGCCGTAGGCGTCGGCGCCGGCGAAGCGCTGGACCAGCTTGTAGCCGATGTTGCCGGCCTCGAGGTCGGGGAACACGAGTACGTTGGCCTTGCCGGCAACGGAGGAACCGGGAGCCTTGAGCTGAGCGACGGTGGGGACGATGGCGGCATCGAGCTGCAGGTCGCCGTCGATGGCGAGCTCGGGAGCCTTCTCCTTGCAGAACTTCACGGCCTCTTGGACCTTCTTGGCGACCTCGCCGCCAGCGGAGCCCATGGTGGAGTAGGAGAGCATGGCCACGTGCGGCTCAACGTTGCCCATGAAGGTGGACCAGGAGTGAGCGGAGGCGATGGCGATCTCGGAGAGTTCGTCGGAGGACGGGTTGATGTTGAGGCCGCAGTCGGCGAAGATCAGCGTGCCGTCGGTGCCGAACTGCGGGGTGTCGGTGCACATCACGAAGAAGGCCGAGACCAGCTTGGTGCCCGGGGCGGTCTTGAGGATCTGAAGCGCGGGGCGCAGGGTGTCGGCGGTGGAGTGGCAGGCGCCGGAGACCAGGCCGTCGGCGTCGCCCATCTTGACCATCATGGTGCCAAAGTAGGTGGCGTCCATCACCTGGGCGCGAGCCTGCTCGATGGTGACGCCCTTCTTGGCGCGGAGCTCGGCAAACTTCTGCGCGTACTCCTCGTGCTTTTCGGCATTGCGCGGGTCGATGACGGTGGCGCCGGGAACGTTGATCTCGTCGGGGTTGCCCAGGATGACGATCTTTGCCAGGCCCTCCTCGATGATCTTGGTGGCCGCGACGATGGTGCGCGGATCTTCGCCCTCGGGCAGGACGATGGTCTTAAGGTCGGCCTTGGCGGCAGACTTCATACGGTTAAGGAAATCGCTCATGTTACTCCTTACAAGCGTTTCGCTAAGCTCCAGGCGCCCGGCTGTTCACGAATAAACCCGCTGCTAGCGGGTTTACCTTACGTTAATGTTCGCCGCGGTGCTTGAGCTTTCCTTGTGTGGCAAGCTCATTATAGGACGCATTAGCGCTATAATCGCTCTGATAAATGTGTCTCGAAGAAAAGCCCAGCTAACGAGCCCGTGGCTTTTGACAAGGAGTATCGATGCAGATTACCTCAGGCCTGCCTGAAGGCTTTAACGCCGGCGCGTACGACATGATTGTCGTCGGTGCTGGATATGCCGGTGCCGTTTGTGCCCGCCGTCTCGCCGAGACCATCGGCTATCGTGTTGCCGTTTTGGAGCGCCGTAGCCACATTGCGGGCAATGCCTATGACTGCACTGACGAGGCCGGAATCCTGATCCACGAGTACGGTCCGCATATCTATCACACCTTTAACGAGCGCGTGCATAACTTCCTGTCGCGCTTTACCAAGTGGACGGATTATCAGCACAAGGTGCTCGCCAACATCAACGGTACCCTTATGCCCGTGCCCTTCAACCATGCGAGTCTCAAGCTCGCCTTTGGTGACGAGCGCGGCGAGGAGCTGTATCAGAAGCTCGTGGAGACCTTTGGCAAGGATGTCAAGGTGCCCATTATGGAGCTGCGTAAGAAGAACGACCCGGATCTTGCCGAGGTCGCCGATTACGTCTACGAGAACGTCTTTTTACATTACACCATGAAGCAGTGGGGCCAGACGCCCGATCAGATCGACCCCTCGATCACCGGCCGCGTTCCCGTCTTTGTGGGCGATGATGACCGCTACTTCCCGCAAGCTCCCTTCCAGGGCATGCCGCAGGAGGGCTACACGGCGCTCTTTGAGCACATGCTCGACCACGACCTGATCGACGTGTTCTGCGACGTGGACGCCCGTGACCTCTTTGAAATCGACGACACCACCGTCAAGATCGACGGCAAGGTCTATGGTGGCGAGATCGTCTACACCGGTCCACTCGACGAGCTGTTCAACCTCGACTTGGGTGCGTTGCCGTACCGCACGCTCGATATGAAGTTCGAGACGCTCGATATGGACCAGTTCCAGCCCGTGGGCACTGTCAACTACACCACGAGCGAGGACTACACGCGCATCACCGAGTTCAAGAACATGACCGGTCAGGTCCTGCCCGGCAAGACCACCATCATGAAGGAGTACTCCAAGGCCTATACGCCCGGCTCGGGCGAGACGCCGTACTACGCCATTCTTGAGCCCGAGAACCGTGAGCTCTATGAGCGCTATCTTGAGCGCGTCCAGAACCTGACGAACTTCCACCCGGTGGGTCGTCTGGCCGAGTATCGTTACTACGATATGGACGCCGTGACCAATTCCGCCCTCGATCTTTCGGATGAGATTATCGCCTGCCATGCATAAAGTCATAACATTCGGTATTCCCTCGTATAACGCCGCCAAGGACATGGACCATTGCATCACCTCCATCTTGGAGGGGAGCAATTACGCCACCGATATCGAGATTATCGTAGTGGACGACGGCTCCAAGGACGAGACGGCCGATAAGGCCGATGAGTGGGAGGCACGTTATCCCGGTATCATTCGCGCGGTACACCAGGAGAACGGCGGCCACGGTATTGCCGTCCTTTCGGGTCTGCGCGAGGCGCAGGGCACCTACTACAAGGTCGTCGACTCGGATGACTGGCTCGACGCTGCGGCTCTTTCGACCATGCTGTCGATTCTGCGTGGCTTTGAAGAGCGTGACCAGCGCGTTGACCTGTTTATCTCGAACTACGTGTACGAGAAGGTTTACGAGGGCACGCATACCGCTATTGGCTACAAATTTGCCCTGCCGCGCAAAAAGATCTTTTCCTGGGATCAGATCGGTCATTTCCGCCTGGACCAGAACCTACTCATGCACAGCCTGTGCTATCGCACGGATGTGCTGCGCGAGTCCAACCTTCCCATGCCGCCGCACACGTTCTATGTGGACAACATCTACGCCTACGTGCCGCTGCCGCGTTGCAAGACCATGTACTACGCCGACATCGACCTCTACCGCTACTTTATCGGTCGCGAGGGCCAGAGTGTCAACGAGGCCACGATGGTCAAGCGTCTGGACCAGCAGTTCCGTGTGACGCGCATCATGATGGAGTCGTACCACCTGTACAGCGATGTTGAGTCGTCGCGTCTGCGCTCGTACATGATGGGCTATTTCACCATGATGATGGCGATCTGCTCGGTGCTCACCAAGCTTTCCGAGGAAGATTGCGCCGACGAGCGCCTAAAGACGCTGTGGAATGATTTGAAGGCCTACGACGAGCGCATGTATCGTCGTGCCCGCTACGGCGTGGTCGGCTTCTTCACCAATCTGCGCGGACGGGCCGGAGACAAAACCACACTCGGCCTATACCGTCTTGCCTCAAAGATCTTCAAATTCAACTAGCTGCTGAGTAATCGCTGCTGATAGGTTGACTGGGCCCCTTGGCCTTTAGTTTGCTACTGCGAACAGTCCTGCTCGCACGGAAAGCACATTAAGTGCTTTCCGGCTCGTGCGGAACTTGTATCAAACTAAAGACCAAGGGGCCTCTGCAATAAGAATCGATTGTCAGGTTATTTGAATTTGAAGATCATCGACGCGCGGTACACAGGGGCCTGGGCTGAAAAGAATCTGGTTGGTAGGTTGCCCGGTGGGGCTTGGTTATGTTTGTCGCGAGTTCCGCACGAGCCGAAGAGCACTTAATGTGCTCTTCGTGCGAGCCAGAACTGTAGAGCAGCAAACATAACCAAGCCCCGCCGGGCAACCGGACGACCTAGTTTACTTTGCGGCTCCGGGGACGCCGTGGGAGGTTTTGGCAGTTTTGGCTCCGTTCACGATGGCGGTTTCCAGGGCCCTTACAGCGAGCATGCCCAGCAGGTCTAGGGGAACGGCGGCGCTTGCTTGGGCGCCTAGTTTGCCGCTGGCGAGGGTGTAGATGGTGTCGCCGTCGTTGGTGGTGTGCGTGGGACGGATGGCGTGTGCGTAGGCGTCTGCGGCCATCTGGGAGACCTTGGTGGCTTGTGCCTTAGTGAGTTCCACGTTGGTGACGATGCAGCTGATGGTGGTGTTGGTGCGGTCGAGCGGCATCTGCATGGATCCGGCGGCGGCAAAGGCTGCGAGTTCCATGTCGACGATCTGGTCGCTATCGGCTGCGGCGCGCATACCGGCGACCCACTCGCCGGTGAAGGGGTCGACAACGTTGCCGCAGGCGTTGACCGAGACCACGGCGCCCACCTTGATGGGGCCGAGTGCCACGGCGGCAGCTCCAAGGCCGGCCTTCATGCAGGTGGCGGGCCCCATGAGCTTACCCACGGTGGCGCCCGTGCCGGCGCCTACGTTGCCCTGCTCGAGCTTGGTGGGGGTGTGGTCGAGTGCTTCGCGCACGGCGGCGATGCCGGCCTCAATGTCGGGGCGCACGGTGGGGTCGCCAAAGGCAAGGTCGAAGATACAGCTGGAGCACACGATAGGCACCTGCGTGGGGCCGACGGGAAGGCCGATGCCGCGGCTCTCAAGCTCGCGAGCGACGCCGCTTGCAGCCTCGAGGCCAAAGGCCGATCCACCCGAAAGGCAGACGGCGTGGACCTTGTCGACGGTGTTCTCGGGTCGCAGCAGGTCGGTTTCGCGCGATGCTGGAGCACCGCCGCGAACGTCAACGCCGCCGGTGGCGCCCTCGGGTGCCACGATTACGGTGCAGCCGGTGCCGGCCTCCTCGTCCGTATAGTTGCCATAGCAAAAGCCATCGACATCGCAGACGTCAATGGCCTCGAGCAGTGTATCCATGTTTAACTCCTATCGGTTTTCCGCCGCGCCTTGTGCCCGGTCGGGATCCGTACGGTACGCCAAAATTGTAGGCGCCGGGGGATACCCAGCGCCAGATGCAATTACGAGAGTTTTTGAATCGCGCGCGCGACGCGGGCGATGGGTAGGCCCACCACGTTATAGAAGTCGCCCGAAATATCGTGTACGAGCATGCGTCCTCCTGTGCCCTGAATGCCGTAGGCGCCGGCCTTGTCCATGGGCTCACCCGAGGCGACGTAGTGCTCGATCTGCTCGTCGGTGAGCTCGTAGAACGTCACGTCGGTCACATCGACAAAGGACAGGCTTTCGGCGGCATGCGGGGCGGCCGTATCGCCTGCCTTAACGATGCAGACGCCGGTTGCGACCTGGTGCGTGCGGCCCGAAAGCTCACGGAGCATAGTGCGCGCCTCGTCCTCGGTTGCCGGCTTGCCCAGAATCTTGCCGTCAAAGGTGACGATGGTGTCGGCCGCGACCGTCAGCTCATTGGGCTCGGCATACTCGGCAGCAACGGCAGCCGCCTTGGCGCGTGCCAAGCGCTCGACAAGCGTGAGCGGGGCCTCGCCATCAAAGGGCGTTTCGTCGATATCCGCGGGAATCACGCGAATGTTGTAGCCTGCCTCGCGCATCAGCTCTATGCGGCGCGGCGATTGCGAAGCCAAAATCATAGTTGGATGCCCTCGGCGACCTTCTCGACGGCCTTGTCGCCGGCGAGCGTGCGCAGCAGCTCCAATGCAAAGGGGAGGGACTGTGCCATGCCGCTGGCAGTGATGATGTTGCCGTCTTGCGTGACCTTCTCGCCGGTATAGGCGCCTTCGGGGAAGCTTTTCTCAAAGCCAGGGAAGCACGTGGCATGGCGCCCCTCGAGCAGGTCGAGCTCGCCCAGGATAAACGGGGCGGCGCAGATGGCGGCGACGTGCTTGGTTGCGGCGAACTCGCAGACCACGTCGCAGACGCGCTGATCTGCGCGCAGGTTGGTGGCACCGGGCAGGCCGCCGGGCAGCACGACGCAGTCGTACTCGTCAAAGTTGATCTCATCAAAGAGCGCATCGCAGGTCACGGGGATTTGCAGCGAGCTTACGACCTCGCGCGTGGGCATGATCGAGACGAGCGTGGCACGCACGCCGCCGCGACGCATGACATCGACCATGGTCAAGCATTCAATAGTTTCAAAGCCATCGGCGGCGAGAACGGCAACGCTGGGCATGAGGGTTCCTTTCATAGGCGGCATACAATTAGCCGTCTTATACCCCGAAGACCTCCGCTTGCCACGCTCGATTTCCCAATGATTTTCTGAGCAATGATTAAGCGGCTAGTTGCGCCTAAGGTGGACGACGGTCTCGCAGTGGAAGGTTTGTGGGAACAGGTCGACTGGCGTGATCTTTACGGGGGAGAAGGTGCCTTCTTCGACAAAGCGTTTGAGATCGCGCGCCAGGGTGGCCGGGTCGCAGCTCACGTAGGCGACATCGCGGGCACTCGTGCTGGCGATAAGGCCGATCGCCTCGGGGGCGAGGCCTGCGCGCGGCGGGTCGACCACCAAGATGTCGGCATCCTGGTCGGGGAACTCGCGCACCGCGTCTCCGCCAATGACGTCGACGTTATCAAGCTTGTTGATTTCCAGGTTACGGCGTAGATCGCGCACGGCGGGGCCGTAGGCCTCGACGGCAGCGACAAAGTCGCAGCGGCGGGCGAGCGGCAGGGTAAAGGTGCCGGCACCGCAGTACAGGTCCACGGCAAGCTCGTCTTCCTGCGGGTCGAGCGCTTCCATGACAAGATCGATCAAAATCTCGGCACCCTTGGTGTTGACCTGGAAAAAAGACGGGGCAGACAAGCGCATCTGATCCTCGGCGATATTCTCGGTCCATGAGCCCTCTCCGGCGAGCATTTCGACCTTGGAGACACGGCGGGCCTTCTTTTCGCCCTTGCTCATCACGCGTACGATGCTCGTAGGATGAGCGGCGTCCGCCAGCACGCGGGAGACCTGCGAGCGCGGAAAAGAGCCTGTGGGCGTCCAGAGTGCGACCTCGAGTGCCTTGGTGCGGCGCGATGCGCGAATGCCCACGCGTTCGAGCCCCAAGTCATGGCTGCCGCTTAGATAGTTGAGTGCGCCGACGACCGATTTGAGTGCCTTCGGGAAGCGCTTATCGAACAGCGGACACATATCGACGGTCACGATTTTGCTGGGGTCGACACCGTGCATGCCAAGGCGCACGCGACCGTTGACGACGGTCGGTTCGAGCTCGATTTTATTGCGGTAGCCCCAGTCGTCCTTGGTGTGGCAGATGGGCTGTACCAACTCATCTGCCAGCTCAGGAGCGAACTTGCCGATGCGCTCGAGCGTGGAGCGCAGGTTTTGCTCCTTGGCGGCGAGCTGTGCCGTGCGTGAGAGATTGCCCCACGAGCAGCCGCCGCAGATGCCCACGAAGGGGCAGGGAGACTGAATGCGATCGGGGCTTGGCTCCAGAATCTCGGTGGTGCGGGCACGCATGAACGACTTGCCGTCCTGTACGACCTCGGCCTCGACGGTGTCGCCTGCCACGGCGCCCTGCACAAAGACGGCCTTGCCGTTGTCGGCGTGCGCCAGCCCGTCGGCGCCGTAGGTCATCGATTCTATAGTGAGCTTCATATTCCTGCCTGTCATTCGCGTTGTTGTTCGCACCATGGTAGCAGGGAAAAGCGCCCCGCATCCGAGGCTTTCCTCAAATGCGGGGCGCTTCTACAAACTGCTTCTACAAACGACTATTTCGTCTTGCCGGTAATGAGCGTCTTAAGACCCAGGCCGATCAGGCCCAGACCCATGCGCACGCGACCGGGGCGATGGCGCTCGATGACCTTGGTCTTGCCGGCGGGCTTATCGCGACGGGCACTCGTCTCGGGTGCGGGCTTGGTGACCTGCGGCTCGGGCTGAGGTGCAGGTGCAGGCTCGGGCTCAATGACGGTCGCCTGGACCTTCTGAACCTCGGGCGTGGCCGGCTGCGGCTCAGGAGCAGGGGCGGGGGCGGGCTTTGCCTCGGCGGCGGTCTCGGCGTTGCGATAGGCACGCTCCAGCAGGGCTTCCTGCGAGTTGAAGGGTTTCTCACCCTCTGCACGCTCCACGGGGACCCAGGTGCCGTCGCTCGTGAGGCTGCGGGCCTTCACGTTGTCGCGCAGCTGCATGCCCATGTACTCGTGCACTAGGGCGCGGCAGGTGGGGTCGAGCACGGGGAAGGCAATCTCCACGCGGTGCTCGGTGTTGCGCGTCATCATGTCTGCCGAGCTCAGGTAAATCATGTCCGAGTCCACGCCGAAAGCATAGACGCGCGCGTGCTCCAAAAAGCGTCCGACGATGGAGCGGACATGCACGTTCTCGGTCTTGCCCGGAACACCGGGCTTGAGGCACGAGATGCCGCGGATGATCATGTCTACGCGCACGCCGGCACACGATGCCTCGGCGATCTTGTCGATAACCTCGCGGTCGGTCAGCGAGTTGAGCTTAAAGAACACGCGGGCGGGCTCGCCGGCAAGGGCGCGCTGGATCTCGCGGTCAAGCCCGCGCATGATGAGCGGTTTCAGTCCGACGGGCGCCACACCCAGGAAGCGGTAGTCGCCGCGCAGGTTGCCCAGCGACAGATTGCGGAAGAACAGGTTGGCGTCCTCGCCGATGCCGGGATGGGCTGTCATGAGCATAAAGTCGCTGTAGAGTTTGGCCGTCTTCTCGTTAAAGTTGCCGGTGCCCAAAAGCGTGAGGCGCGTTAGCGCCATGCCCTCGCGATAGGTGAGCTGGCAGATCTTTGAGTGGCATTTAAAGCCCTCGGAACCATAGATGACGGTGCAGCCGGCCTCTTCCAGGCGCTCGGCCCACTCGATGTTGTTCTGCTCGTCAAAGCGGGCACGAAGTTCCATGAGCACCGTGACCTCTTTGCCGTTCTCGGCAGCATCGATCAGCGACTCGCACAGGCGGCTCTGCTTGGCCACGCGGTAGAGCGTGATGCGCAGCGAGATGCACTCGGGGTCGTAGGCGGCCTCGTGCACCAGATCCAGGAAGGGGTTCATGGCCTCGTAGGGATAAAAGAGCAGCTTGTCGTGCTGCAGCACCTGCTCGCGGATGGAGCGGGTCATGTCGATGGTGGGATTGGGCTGCGGCCTAAACGGCGTAAAGAGCAGCTCGTTGCGCAGGTGCTCGGGAATCTTGCCCTCAATGCCAAAGACGTAGCCCAGGTCGAGCGGGATATCGCAGGTAAAGACAGAGCGGCGCGAAAGCTCGAGCGCCTTGCGGATGGTCTTGAGCGTTGCCTTCTCGAGCGACCCCGAGACCGCGAGCACTACCGGCTGCAGACGCAGGCGCTTCTTGAGGATGCGCTTCATGTGCTGGCGGTAGTCCTCTTCCTCTTCGACGCCCTCGCCGTCCGGATCGATGTCGGCGTTGCGGGTGACGCGGATCAGCGCACGATCCAGCGGCTTATAGGAGCCAAAGCAGCTGTCCAGGCAGGCGAGGATGACGTCCTCGAGCAAGATGTAGGAGTAGGTGCCGGTGGGCGCGGGGATCTCGACCACGCGGTTCATCGAGGCGGGAATCTCGATAAGGCCCAGCAGGCTCTCCTCGTCGGTGGCGCCGTCCAGACCACAGGCCAGATAGAGCGCGCCATTGCGCAGGTTGGGGAAGGGGTGGCGAGGATCGATGACCAGCGGCGAGATGACCGGCGACACGTAGGCCTGGAAGTAGCGGGTTACAAAGGTGCGCTCCTCGGGCGTAAGCGAATCGATGCGGGCGCGGTGAACGCCCAAGGTGTCGAGCTTGCCCTCGATGCTCTTAAAGATGGACTCCCAACGGGTAAGGAGCCCGGGCATTTCGGCCATGACAGCATCGACCTGTTCGGAGGCGGTCATATTGCTCTTGTTGTCGACAGGTTGTTTTTTGAGCTCTGCCAGATCGGACAGGCCGCCCACGCGCACCATGAGAAACTCGTCGAGGTTGGACTCGAAAATCGACACGAACTTTAGACGCTCGAACAGCGGAACGGTCTCATCGAAGGCTTCGTCAAGCACGCGGTTGTCAAAGCGCAGCCAGCTAAGCTCTCGGTTTTGCGTGTACGAGAAGTCGCGCGGCGGTTTGCGCAGCTTTGCGGCGGCTTGCTTCTTTTCGATTTTGCTCGGCATATGCATCTGTCCGTTCAGTCCCCACAGAGGACGGTAGCCTAACACTTTTCACTATTGTCTCAATTTAGTCGACCGCTGGCACGGACGTATCGCGTGAACGGTATCTTTACCTACTTCTTACGCTGCCAAGG
>CABQLK010000047.1 GCA_902465015.1 uncultured Collinsella sp. | reverse complement strand
CGATCCTCCAACGGACTTGAAGGAATTGTTACCACCCAAAAAAGACTCAAAGCGATCATGGCGTATTCCGCCAAGCCAAGCTCCCGCGCAGAGGAAGAAATTGCTGGATACCGAGACGTGCTGTCGCTTATTCACGAGCAACACGATTCCATTCCCGTAACGCCATCGGTCATTCTGCAGTTGCATCGTGACCTCATGGCGCACACGGCAATCTCGTATGGAGGCCATTGGAAAGATGGCGATAACGAAATCGTCTCCATTGACGATCAAGGTAATCGATTTGTGCGCTTTAGGCCCCCTTCGGCTCTAGCAACCCCGGGACTTATTAAAGAAGCCTGCCAGTCCCTCAACGATGCTTTATCTCGCCAAGTTTGCGATCCCCTCCTTATATCGCTCCGCTTTATCTTCGATTTTGTTAGCATTCATCCCTTCAACGATGGCAATGGCAGGATGAGCCGGCTCCTTACAACGCTGCTGCTCGAAAAGACTGGATACGACGTTGCGCGCTACATCAGCATCGAACGACTTATTGAAGACAACAAGGCGCTCTACTACAACGCCCTCGCTGCAAGCTCCACTGGATGGAATGAAAATCAAAACACCGAAGCACCTTTTATCCGTTTCATGCTCGGAACAACCCTAGCCGCCTACCGACAGCTCGAGCAGCGTACCTTAATTGAATCAAGCACTCGTCCCATGTCAAAGCAAGCGCGCATCGCTGTTCTATTTCAACAGAGACCCGGCGTCATTAAGAAATCCGACATCCGGTCCAACTGCCCCGATATCAGCGAGGTAACCGTTAAACGAACCCTCGGCCAGCTTGTTAGTTGCAGCGCAATCGAAAAAACAGGAGCGGGTCGTTCGACGGGCTACATACTCAAAGACGCCCATGCTCTAGAACTATTCTTACAAGCCACAATACCCGATGGCGAGGCCGCAATAACAAAAGAGGCTCCAAAGGATAAACTCCTTGAACGTGTAAACCACGCCGAGGATGAAAGCAGAGAAGGGCTCTATGAAGACTACGATTCATTCTCAAGGGACATAAAGACGAAATACGGAGTCTAGTCATATCTCAGAATAGCCTCATCCTTGTTGCCCAAAGTCATTTACGCGTCATTGTGAAGCGATAACCCCTGCGCCGGCAGGGGCAGAAGTATCGTCTGTAGCATTAGCTAGCAGATGACCTGCGTGTGTTCCTCGATGGCGGCGCGATCCTCGGCGGCGATGCCCGGCTCGCACACCACGGCGTCCAGGCTGTCCAGGCGGCAGAAGGTGTAGAAGTCGCGCTTGCCGATCTTGCTGGAGTCGGCGATCAGATAGCGCGAGTCGGCCTTGCTAAAGGCGAGCTGCTGGATACGACCCTCATCCATATTAGACGTAGACACGTCGCCATCCAGAATGCCGTTGGCGCCGATAAACGCCGCATCGATACCCAACGCACGCAGAGTATCCTCGGCCGTTGGCCCCACAAAAGCGGCGGTGCGGCGACGGTACATACCGCCCACGAGGCACAGGTCGCAGTCTTCGCGCGCCTCGAGCAGGTTAAACACCGAAAGCGAATTGGTCACAATGCGCAGGCGAAACGCCGGCAGCATCGAGGCCATCTGCTCAACCGTGGTGCCCGTACCCAAAAAGATGGTCGAGCCCTCCTCGATGAGCTCCACAGCGCGGCGCGCGATCTGCAGCTTTTCCTCGGCATGCTTGGTGCGCTTTTCGCTGTGCGAATACTCGTGGCGCAACATAGCGTGGGGACGGCCCTGTGCACTACGGGCTCCGCCGTGCACGCGCTCGATCTCGCCCAGGCTTGCAAGCTCCTCAAGGTCGCGACGGATCGTCATGTCCGAGACACCTAACGCATCCGAAATCTCCTTAACCGAAACCGTGCCCTGCTCATCGAGCAGCTGGCGAACCCTATCCTGTCGCTCTGCCTTAATCACGATGAATCCTCGCCGTTCTATGCGTGCATATCATTCAAACAGTAACGAACAAATTGTATCAGACCCGTGCGCGTCAAAAATGAACGCCCGCACAGCTCCAATCATCACTTTTTTGAGAAAAATACCCCTGCTTTAGTGGGGTGTAGTGATAATCTCGCCTGTTCGCGCTACAGTTTGTCGGAAATACCTCGATGTTAGGAACCAAATGATCACTTCCGAGCTTTTCGGCACCGCGCCGTGCGGTACCCCCGTTCATCGTTACACCCTCAACGGGCCCGAGATCTGCGTTCGCATTATGGACTATGGCGCCACCGTGCTTGGTATCGACGTGCCCGACATTCCCGGCAACGTGCGCGATGTGGTGCTGGGCTTCGATAAGCTCGAGGATTACTTTGACAACCCCGCCTGCTTTGGCGCGACCATCGGCCCCGTGGCAAACCGCACCGCGGGCGCCACGATCACCATCGACGGTACGGACTGGCATATGCCCGCCAACGAGGGCGCCAACAACCTGCACAGCGATCTTGAGCATGGTCTGCACAAGCGCGTATGGGATGTTGAGCTCGACGAGGTCCACAATGCCGTGCGCATGGCCACCTCGCTTGAGGATGGCGAGCTGGGCCTGCCCGGCAACCGCACCTTTACGGCCGTGTTTACCGTGACGCGCACCGGCGTCTTCCGCATCGAGTATGGCTGCGAGAGCGACCGCGCCACCTACGTGTCCATGACCAACCACACGTACTTTAACCTTGCCGGTCATAACGCCGGCATGGACTGTGAGCACTTCTTTGTTGCCAACGCCGCCCACTACCTGCCCATTAACGAGCAGAATATCCCCACCGGCGAAATCGCTCCGGTCGAGGGCACGCCGTTTGACTTTCGCGAGCTGCGCCCCGTCGCTCCTGGCATGGAAGCCGATGACCCGCAGATTAAGCAGGCCCGTGGCTACGATCACTGCCTGTGCATCGATGGCTATCAGTACGGCCGTAATCTGCGCCGCGCGATGCACGTCGAGGAGATGTGGACCGGCCGCGAGCTGGACTACTACACCACCGCGCCGGGCGTTCAGCTCTACACCGGCAACTGGCTGGGCGACGAGCACGCCAAGGACGATGCCAACTATGGCTGGGGCGCCGGCTTCGCCCTCGAGGCCGAGATGTACCCCGACACGCCGCACCAGCCGCTGTTCCCGCAGGGCATTGTGGGCCCGGGTCACCCCTACAGCAATGTGATCGAATACCACTTTATGAGGCACTAAGCCCATAACGCGACATATCGCACAGCAGCGCCCGCCGGCACCACCGCCGACGGGCGTTTTGCTGCCTAGTCATTGGGGACGTTCCTAAATGACTAGTCATTGGGGACAGTCTTTAACGTTTGGCGAGAAGGACTGTCCCAATCTGCCGACACTTGGGGACGTTCCTAAAAGGCCGGCACATAAGGAACGTCCCCAAGTGCCAAGGGTGTCCCGTTTGACTAGTCATTTAAGAACGTCCCCAATGACTAGTTGGATGGGGTCGGGATTGGAGCTGGGGAGGTAACGGATTTCTAGCTCTATGCCGAGTTCTTGTAGCTCTTTGAAGGCAGCGATGTCCGTATCGTCTACGGCGACTGCGGGCGTTATGGGGTGCTTGCCCTCCCCCGCCTGCATATGGCCAATGCTGATCCTGGTGATCGGCACACCACCCTTAACCAGCGCGAGTGCATCCGTGGGCGACGCCACCATGATGAGAATCCTTTGGCGCGGCGTTGCGGTATGAATGATGTCGACAGTCCTTTGCACCGAGAAAAACCGCGTCCAGACACCCTCGGGTGTCGCCACCCTCATAGGGGCCCACTTGCGCGAATCAGCCGCAATCTCATCGTTGACGATTAAAACAAGGTTGGAACCCACGACTTCGTTCCACAGCTCAACGTCTTGCCCGTAAATAAACCGGTCATCGATGCGTGTGAGAAGAATCTTGGGTTGAGCCATCGCCACCCCATTCTGTTTGAGACCCGTAAGAGCAAGACATCACGTCTCCAATATTAGTGCATTTAAAGTGAGAAAAGCCGTCAGAACACTTGCGCGGATTTGCGATGTCCCGTATCATAGACAGCCGTTGACGCCTCAGTTGCGTCATCACATGGCCGCCAGCGTAGCTCAGTTGGTAGAGCACCGCTCTCGTAAAGCGGGGGTCACCGGTTCGAGCCCGGTCGCTGGCTCCATTGCACAAGATAGCCGCCTTCGGGCGGCTTTTTTGTTGCCGATTTCGAGCGTGCATCCGCCAATCCAAGCACAACGCCGTCGGCAACCCCCCTACTCAACAACAAGCCCCGCCAACCGCAATCCCCAAGGGGACCGCGATCAGCGGGGCTCAAACGCGTTCCCCAAGGGAAATCACGCTAGCTCACGAGCAGTTCGTTACTCTTCCCAGTAAGCATCTGCAAGCAGCTTAAAGCAGATCTTCTTGACCGGCTGCGCGCCATCGTCCGGGAACTCGAGCGTGGGCATATGAGGCTCGCCGGCAACGAACAGTGCAAACTTATCGTCAGCAAGATCGCCGGCGATCGAGGCGTCGGAATCGACCAGATCGTAGTCGTCCTTCTCGTCAAACTCCTGGACCAGCGTCAGGCTGCCCGTGGCAACCTTAAAGGCCTCGCGACCCTCAATGTCGATCTGCAGGTCGTGATAGCGCTGATGCGTCTCATAGTGAGCCTCGGCCTCGGGACGCGTCGTAGGAGCCATGACGTTCGCAAAGACCTTGTCGCCCAGAATCGGATGGCTGCCGACCTCGAGCTCCGCCGGATCGTTCTCCTCGAGCCAATCAATCAGCACGTCGAGGCCCTTGAGCATTCCGCGGTACTCCTCGATATCGCCCAGTGCACCGTAAATCATCTAAATCCCCTCTCGGATCGTTCCTTTGGCGGCTACTCGATAAACGCGTTACCGACGCTGTTGCCACCCACATACGTCTCGACCAGGGTAAGGTCGGGATTGAACACGACAAAGTCGGCGTCGCGCCCCGGCATAATGCTACCGCACTTGTCGTCAACATGAGCTAGCAAGCGATGCCGGAGCCGTCGCCCAAACTCTTACAGCTCAGTCACGACAACGCCGTTGTAGACCTCGTCCCAACGGTCCATGACCAGATGGCCGGTCATGGGATCCATGGCGTTGAGCTTGCCGCAGGTGTTGGCGGTACGCAGCACCGTCTCGTCGTCTGCGCCAGCAGCGATGGCATGTGCGAAGCCTGCGATAGTGGAGTCACCAGAGCCCGTGGCGTTAACGGCAGGGATATCGGGCGTCTTTGCGCGGAACGCACGGCCATTGTGGAAGCCAACGGAGCCGGCAGCGCCCATGGACACGACGACCCAGGGGATATCGGAGAAACGGGCGTCAGAGGCGAGCGCGGCACGGAGCTCGTCCACATCGTCGGTGGTAAAGCTCGTGCCCAGAAGGCCGTTGATCTCGGTCAGGTTAGGCTTGACCAGCTCGGGCTTAATTTCGGACTTAAGGGCGGCCTCGAGCGAAGCGCCCGAGGTATCGAGCAGCACCTTGGCGCCGGCGTTCTCGGCAATGCCCGTGATCTTGGCATAGTAGTCTGCCTCGACACCGCGGGGCAGAGAACCCGAAATGGTGACAACGTCGGCCTTGCCCGCAAGCTCAGTAAATTTGGCGGTAAAGGCATCGAGCTCCTCGGGGGCAATTGTCGGGCCGCTCTCGAGCAGCTCGGTCTGGTTGCCGGCGTGGAGAATGTTGAGGCAAATTCGAGTCTCGCCCTTGATGGGCACAAAGTCGTTGTTAATACCGTTGGCGTCCATGAGCTCAGCCATGTAGGCGCCCATGTGGCCGCCGAGTAGACCG
Source organism: uncultured Collinsella sp. (assembly GCA_902465015.1). Classification (GTDB taxonomy): domain Bacteria; phylum Actinomycetota; class Coriobacteriia; order Coriobacteriales; family Coriobacteriaceae; genus Collinsella. The sequence continues at coordinate 8,751 of CABQLK010000047.1, read as the reverse complement.
GTTGCCACAACGTCGTCGCCCAGCTGACCCAGCACACGGGCCACGTTGAGGCCCTTGCCGCCGGCGGTCTTTTCGGGCGTCACGCGGTTGACGTCGTCGATAATGAGCTCATCGAGCTGATAGCGCGTATCGACAGACGGGTTCATCGTAACGGTGAGGATCATTTTTAGCTCCTTATCTCGCAGGCTCCTTGTGCCTCGCGATACGAGTCGACAAAACGGAATTACAGAATCTCAATCGTGAACGAGCGTACGATGGTCTCCTTGGGCTTGGCGACAAGGCAGCCGCGCTTATGCTCAAGTACGTCGTCCTCATCGGAGCAGGTCGAGAGGCCGCCCCAGGGTTCAACTGCAACAAAATCGCCCTCGGGCTTACTCCACACAATGAGATACGGGAAGCCCTCAAAGCTCAGGCGGACGCCCTTGTCCTCCCCCTTCTTAGAAAGCGTAACCTGACGGCTCTCGAGCACGTCAAAGATGGTCTCCGCAAAATCGAAGAGCTCGTGCGACAGGGGCAGCGTCTTTCCCACCATGGGGTTCTTGGAGCGGTTTGCCACGTCAATCAAGCCAGTCGAGGGAACGGCGGTGCAGAGCTCCGCAGCCTCGTCTTTCTCAAAGCGCAACTCGTAGTCCGTATAGGCCTCGCCCTCATCGAGCGGACACCTAAAGCCGGGATGACCGCCGATAAAGAACGGCATGTCCTCGGTCCCCTCGTTGGTCACCTCATAGGAGACGCGCACGGCGGTATCCTCGAGCGTATAACGAGCGACAAGCTTAAACGGGTACGGATAATCGCTCAGCAGCGCGGCGTTATCCTCCGAAGCCAGGCACATCGCCAGCTCGTTCTCGCCTTGGCTCAGCAGCTTCCACTCCTGTTTGCGCGCAAACCCGTGGCGAGCGAGCTTTACATGATGCCCGGCAAACGTCATGGCGCTGTTGTCGCGCAAGCCTCCGCAAATCGGGAAGCAAATCGGTGCCTGGCCAGACCACACGGCGGGATCGCCCTGCCACAGATACTCGCGACCTCCGGCCTCAATCGAGGTAAACGAACCGCCAGCCGTGGACACCTTAATAGAAATCGAATCGTTGGAGAGAGCGTATTCCATTGCCCATCCTTTCGAACAACTGCTTTTTTGCTCGCAAGAACCCGTCTCGGCCCTGACCAAAGGACAAACCCGCACGTTCATCGACGCGTCCGGTATCCCAGCCATGTAACGGGGTACCATACAGACATTGATGCAATTACAGCTGAAAGGCCTTCTTATGCGAACCATCATCCTCTACGCCTCGCGCCATCACGGCAATACGAAAAAGCTCGTGGACGCCATCGTCGAGTCACACCCCGAGATCGATACCCTCGACGTCAAGGCGCTTGGCAAAAACGAGTATCCCAACCTGCACGAATATCATCTGATCGGTGTCGCCACGGGAATCTATTACTCCGAGATCGACAAGGACATGGCACGCGTGCTCACGAACGTGCTGCAGCCGCAGGACAAGGTGTTTGGCCTTATGACCTACGGTGGCAAAAACAAGTGGTACGGCAAGGATATCGATGGCATCTGCCGCATGAGGCAGGCCATCTTTATGGGTGTCTACGGCTGCCCCGGCTTTGATACGTGGGGGCCGTTCAAGCTCGCCGGCGGTGTCCAAAAGGGACACCCGACCGCCGAGGAAATTAAGGGCGCCGTCGACTTCTTCGACAAGATCGAAGACGAGTATGGCGACATCATCGTCGAAGAGTACGCCAAGCGTGAGAAGCGTCTAGCCTACGAAAAGGAGCATCCTGCGGGAGGTCTTGTGGCCGGCGTCAAGCGCACGGCAAAGAAGATCGCTAACAAGCTGTAACTGTGAAGGTGCTTTTGAGCGTTTAACCCATACGGCGGGTCCGAGCAGATTCGGGCCCGCCGTCTTTTTCTATCGTTACTCGGTAAAGGCGTTGCCGACGCTCTGGCCGCCAACATACGTCTCGACGAGGGTGAGCTCATGGTCGAACACGACAAAGTCGGCGTCGCGACCCGGCATGATGCTGCCGCACTTATCCTCGATGTGCGCGGAGCGTGCCGGCACCTCGGTTGCCATGCGAATGGCGATATCGGCGCTGGCGATGCCCCAGTCGACGATGTTCTTGACGCCCTGGGCAAGCGTGAGCACCGAGCCGGCAATGCTCTTGCCGTCAGCGAGCCAGCACAGGTTGTCCTTCATGATGACGTCCATGCCACCACTGGTGTAGCTGCCCTCGGGCATGCCGCCGCAGCCCAGGCAGTCAGTGATGAGCACCGTGTGTTGCCAGCCCTTTGCCTGCAGCAGCGCCTTGATGGCGGCAGGGTTAACGTGCTTGCCGTCACAGATGATCTCGGCGTAGGTCTCGGGCGTGGACATGGCAGCGCCCACGACACCGGGCTCACGGTGATGCAGCCCGCGCTGACCGTTATAGGTATGCGTAAAGCAGCTGGCACCGGCGTTGATAGCGGCGATGCACTCATCGTAGGTGGCGTCGGAGTGACCGATGCTGGTCACCACGCCCTTGGCGTTCAGAGCGGCCGCATAAGCAGCGGCACCGTCGCGCTCGGCCGCCATGGCGCTCTTAACGATGCGACCACCCGCAGCCTCCTGCCACTGATCGAAGACCTCCTCGGAGGGATCGATCAGGTAAGCGGGGTTCTGCGCGCCCACGTGCTTCATGGTAAAGAAGGGGCCCTCCAGGTAGATGCCCTGAATGCGAGCACCGCAGAAGTCGGGGCCGCGACCCTCGTCCGCCTGAGCGATGGCGGCGCAGGCGTCCTTGATCTGCTCGACGCCATCGGTGAACGTCGTGGGCAGCCAGCTGGTGGTGCCGCGACGGGCGAGCTCGGTCGAGCTGATATCGATGCCCTCGGGATCGTTATCGGTAGTTGAGTGGTTGTAGAAGCCATGGATGTGAGTATCGACCATACCCGGTGCGATCCACGATCCCGTGTAGTCCTTAATCTCACAAGAGGGCTCGTCGGCCTGCCAGGCGCCAAAGACGCCATCCTCGACCATAAGATAGCCGCCCAGTTGCGGGCCTGCCGGCAAGAAGAACTTGTCAGCCTTAATTGCGTACGTGCTCATATGCACTCCTTGCTTCTAAAGCAGTTGACTTTAGTGATGCTTATACCCAGCTCACGTAAAACAAAAAGCGCCCGCCCGCCGTTATGAGCGGACGGGCGCCCTTACAGGGGGACGCGATTAAGCGGTGAAGGGGTGAATCGTCACGCCCTTAACCACGCGGTTGACCGTGCCGGTGGGGCTCGGCGTATCGGGTGTGTTGCCCACGCGCACGGAGTTGAGCAAGCTGATAGCCTGGGCAAACATCACGAACGGCAGAGCAAGGTAGCCCTCGGGAAGTGCCTCGTAGCCCTTAAAGGTGAAGGACTCACCCTCATAGACGGTGGCACCTTCCTGCTGAACGGCGATGGTGTGCTGAGCGATCTTGTCGCCACCGATCTCGTTGAGGATGTCGATGTCGTACTGACGGGTGTAGGCGTCGTTATTGACGAACACGAAGACGAGCGTCTTATCGTCGACGAAGGACTTAGGTCCGTGACGATAGCCCATGGAGGTGTCGTAGGAAGTAGCGACCAGACCGTGAGCGAGCTCAAGGATCTTGAGCTGACTCTCCTGGGCAAGGCCACCGAAGGAGCCAGAACCCAAGTAGGTCACGCGGTCGAAGTCGCCAGCGAGGTAATCGGCGACCTCGGACTCGCGAGCAATGACCTCCTCGCCCATCTTGGCGATGGTCTCGACCCACTCGGCCTTCTGCTCGTCAGAGGCAGTGTCGAAAATAAGGGTGGAGAGCAGGGTCATGCAGGAATAAGAACCGGTCATGGCGAAGCCCTTGTCGTTGGCGCGCGGAATGAGCAGCGTCAGCGCATTGGGATCATCGGCAGACTCGACGGCGAGCTTGCCCTCGGGAGCGCAGGTGATGTTGAGGAACTTGACGTTGTGGACGAGCTCCTTGGCAACGGCAACGGCGGCAAGGCTCTCGGGGCTGTTGCCAGAGCGGGCAAAGGAAACCACGAGGGTGGGATCCTCGGCGCACAGGAAGTCACGCGGAGCGCTCACGATGTCGGTCGTGGCGATGGGCTTAAAGTCGTAGAGATCAGTGTTGCCAGCGTGACGCAGGTACGGAGCGCAGGTATCGCCAACGTAGTCGGACGTACCGGCACCGGTGAAGACAACGGACAGACGGCCCTCGCCCATAGCGCGAGCCTCGGCCAGGAAGGCCTCGATGGCCTCCTTGTTCTCGCGATAGATGTTGAGCGTATCACGCCAAAGCTCGGGCTGCTGAGCAATCTCGGCCGTGGTGATCTGGGCGCCGAGCTCGGTGAGCTCCTCGACACTCTTCTCGAACATTTCTAATACCTCTCTCTAGAAGTAATCCTCTGACGTGCAATTATACACTTCGGTTGGTTATCTGGTAGTAACCAGTTAAATGCAAAGAATCACCATATGGAAACGATGCAAACACTAGTTGCTGCGCTGGTGGTAAACCTTGTATTTAAACTGATCGGCACGAGCAACCGAGAGTGTATACTCCACAACCTCGTTTGACTCGTTATACGTAGTCCTGACCAAGTCGAGCACAGGCGAGCCCTCGACAATTCCCAAAAGGTGAGCATCGGTGGGACGGGCTATGCTCGCATAGAACTCCTCTTCGGCCACGCGTATCTTTTGCTGAAAGTCTTGCTCAATCACATCGTAAAGCGGCTTACGCTCTAGCAGTGGTCGCTTTAGGGATAGAAATTGACGAACCGGTAGATAGCTGCGTTCGACCATCATGGGCATGTTGTCGGCAGAACGAAGACGCTTGAGCTTAAAAATGCGATCACCGATACGCAATCCCATATGCTCAGCCAGATTCTTATCGGCCTCCATCTCGCAAAAATCGAGAATCGTGGTCTCGGGGTCGCGACCCATCGCGCGCATCTGCTCGGTAAAGCTGTAGGACTGCATAAGATTGGTTGCCTTTGCCGAGCGGTCGGTCACAAAGGTACCGCGACCGTGCTGCCGAACCACCAGTCCTAAACGCTCCAGTTCCTGCAGAGCCAGGCGTACCGTAGTGCGCGAGAGACCATAGCGCTCCGAAAGTTCGCGCTCGGAAGGAATCATGTCACCGGCGCGATATTCATGGTCAATCTTTTCGGTCAGAATATCGACCAGCTGATCGTACAGCGGTTGCTTACGCGCTCCGATCGCCATCCTATCCTCCCTTTTGCTCGAATTCGGCTAACTACCTAGGGTGTTATGCATTATCTGTCTGCCACACCCGAATCATTAAGAAAACAAAAGCCGCGCGCTCTTTCGAGCACGCGGCTTTTAACATACACATGGCTTAAGGGGTCGGGGTGTGAGCCGCGTAGGGACACACCCCTCAAGCTAGAGCCTTACCAGATGCTCGGCCAGAGACCAAGCGGGCCAGCGCCCAGGATGCCAAGGACGAAGAGCAGGAGAATGCCCTTGGTCGGGGTCCAGCTGTGCTTAGCGAACATGTAGTAAAGCAGCAGCGTAAGCATAAGCGGGACGAGCTTCGGGACGATGGTGTTGAGGGTGTCGGCAACAGAGAAGTTGACCGGATCCTCGGTAACGGTGCCGTAGGTCACGGACTCCATGCCGTTGCCCAGATCGGTGACGCCGCACTCGACAGCGTTGCCGTCGGCATCGGAAGCGGTAAGGGCGTTGCCGTCCTTATCGGTCATGGCGATGGTACCGGCCTCAGCGGTCTCGGTATCGATGCCCTCCATACCGGTGAAGTTCTCGGCCTCCTTCTCGGAGACGATCACGGTAGTAGCGGAGAGACCACGGGTGGTGCCGTTGGGGATCTGGAGGTTGATCTGGGTGCCACCCATGGTGACGACCAGGCAACCGACGACGAAGACGCCCATGATGGAAGCGGCACGCGTGAAGGCCTGCATGTTGGCAGTCAGAGCGTCAATAGCGCTAGTGCCAAGCTTGTAGGACCAGTTCATGAGCCAGAAGCGCAGAGCGAACTGGACGACGTTGAAGATCACCAGGAAGATAATCGGCGCAGCGGCGTTGCCGTTGATGGCCATGTTGGAGGTGATGCCGGCCGTGATAGGCACGAGCGTCAGCCAGAACAGGGCGTCACCGATACCACCGAGCGGGCCCATTGCGGCGACGCGGACGGCGCGGATCGTGGGGATGTCAACCTTGTTCTGCTCGAGCGAAAGCACGATACCCATAACAAAGGTGACGAGGAACGGGTGGGTGTTGAAGAACTCCAGGTTGTGGCTCATGGAAGCCGCGAGGTCGTTCTTGTTGGTGTGGATCTTCTCCAGACCGGGGATGATGGAGTAAAGCCAGCCAGCGGCCTGCATGCGCTCGTAGTTGAACGATGCCTGCAGGAAGCAGGAGCGCCAAGCCATCTTGTTGAGGGTCTTCTGGTCGAGCTGCGGAGCAGGAGTGAGATCCTCGTAGTGCTCCGGGATCACATACTCATTAGATGCCATCTTCGAAGTCACCTCCGTCAGAAACAGCTGCACCCTTCAGCTCGGTCTGCTGCTGGAAGTCCCAGAAAGCGATGCCGAAGCCGATGAGAGCGAGGATGAGCAGGGCAGGGGTTGCCAGAGAATCGTTGGCAACGGTGATGAGCGCGAGGCCAAAGCCCATGAGGAAGAAGCCCCACATATCGCGGTTCATCATAACCTTGAGCAGGACGGCGAAGCCGACGAAGCGCATCATGCCGCCTGCAGCGGACAGACCGGTCTGCAGCCAAGTCGGGATGGCGGAAGCGATGGTCTGACCGATGGTGGCGCCAGCGATGAAGAACAGGGTGACGACGACAGCGAAAATCAGGCCGAGCAGAGCCATGGCGAAGTAGTTCAGACGCTCGATACCCTTGGTGTCAGCGTTGTGAGCCATGTTGTCCGCAGAGGACATGAGCGGCGACATAAGCGTGAAGACCAGGGTAACGCCGAGCTGACCAAGCAGAGCGAACGGAATGGCAAGGCCGACTGCCGCGTTGGGCTCGAGGCCCGTAGCGATAGCGAGAATGGCTGCCATGATGCCGCCGATGACGGCGTTAGGCGGCTGAGCGCCTCCGATCGGCATGTTGCCGATCGTCATGAGCTGATAGGTACCACCCACGAGAAGACCGGTGTTGAGGTCGCCAAGGATAAGACCGATGACGGCGCCGGTGACGATGGGCTGATAGAGAGACTCGAGGAAGTTGAACTGGTCGATTGCCGCGACGAACGTGACGATGAAGACCAGAGCGACCTGGATGATCGAGTATTCCATCTTGCTCCTCCTTTCAAAATGTATGTACGCACTTTGGATATCACGTACAGAACGTCAGGGTTTCAATCCTGACAACGTGGATCACGAGGATTACGAGAAGAGCTTGCTCGTGTCCTCAACAGGCGTGCTCGGAACGCGCCTGATCTCCAACTCCACCCCCAATTCCTGCAGCTCTTTAAACGCAGCGACATCCTCGTCGTTAACTGCGACGGAGGTGGCGACTTGGCGCTTTCCTTCCGACATGTGCATGTTGCCGATGTTTACCTTCTTTATAGGCACACCGCCCTTGACGAGCGTAAGCACGTCTTCCGGTGTTTCGGCCACGATGAAGATCTTCTGGCGCGGGCTCGCCTTGCCAATGACGTCGATGGTCTTCTGCAGGGAGAAGAAACGCGTAGCGACGCCGGCGGGAGCGGCCATCTTCATGAGGTTCTGGCGCATGGTGTTGGACGCCACGTCGTCGTTGGCGACGAGGATTAGGTTGGAGCCCAGAGTGGAGTTCCACTGGGTGGCAACCTGACCATGAACCAGTCGGTTATCGATGCGGGTAAGAAGAATGTTGGGTTCTGCCATGTTGATCAGCTTCCTTTCGATATTTGCTGACGACAGTTACTTGATCTCCTGAATCGCGTAACGCGAAACATCTACGACGGCTCCGGATCGGACTTTGATCTGGACCTTCTCGCCTTCGATGCCTTTGACGGTTCCGTAGATACCGCCGGCGAAAAGAACCTCCTGACCCGGCTTGAGCTCGGTGTGCAGCTCCTTGAAGTACTTCTGCTTCTTCTTCATGTTGATTTGCGACCAGATGGTGTAAATCAAGCCCATGATGACAAGCAGGCCTAAAAGAGCGACCGAGGAGCTCAGGACGTTGGCTCCGAAATCGGCCATTAGATGCCGTCCTCGTCGCCGAAGATATCCTCTTCCTCGGAGTCGGCAACGGATGCGACCGTCTGGGCGGTGACGCCCGTCTGGCCAACGGTCACGGCCTGCTCGCCAAGCTCGGCGAGCGTGGCATTGCCGCGGAGGAACAGAAGCTCAATAACCATGGGAAGGTTGGTGCCAGTCAGAACCTCGACGTTATCGACATCCTGGGCAATCATCATCGACTGGTTGAACGGGGTGCCGCCAAGCAGGTCGGTAAAGACGAGCACGCCATCGCACTCCTCGCGCATAGCGGTAATAGCGGCGCGGAGATCCTCACCGTAGGATGCAGCCTGGTCGCCCTCAAAAGGAACGACGGTAAAAGCAGGCTGGTCGCCAGCAACCATAGCGATAGCGCTTGCAAGGCCGGGTGCGAACTGTCCATGACCGGTAAGAATAAAGCCAACCATTCAAATTTCCCTTCCGAAGGTGTGTACGATCTGAGTCCGATGATTTTCGGAAGCCAGCGGGCGCTCGCCCTTAAAGCTTCTTAGAAAGCGTTCTTTGAAGACCAGTGGTTTCTAAACTGGTAGTAACCACGTGACGT